>JAHHMJ010000508.1 GCA_018678395.1 Gemmatimonadota bacterium
CGACGCTATTCCCCGAACAGGTCCCGCTGAGCCTCAACGGTGTGCCGTGGGTCGGACGGCGCCCCGCCGATCGGACTCGGGCCGGTCCGCCCGGAACCGAGTACCCGCGCCGCCGCGGCGACACCGCACAGACACGCGTACTCGATGCGGGAGGTGCCACCGACACCGTCGCCCGCGAGGATCAGCCCGGAGGAAGGATCGGACAGGGCCGTTGCGTCGGTCGCCGGCTCCTCGATCGCGCCCCTGGACGCCCGTGCGTACCGCCACAGGTGGCCCTGAAGGGCGGCGGCCTCGGGTGGGGCGCCTCCGAGGCCCTCGATCCGACTCCGGAACGCGTCCCACAACTCCCGCGCGGCGTCGTCGCGCGATCGATCGAGGTTCGTCCGCGACCACTCGGGCGTGGCATGCAGCACCCAGCGCTCGCCTGCAGGGCGACCGGGCTTCGAGGAATCCCGAGCACACCAGGTGAGGATGCGGCCGTCCATGGCCAGCGCGTCGGCCGGTGCGTCCACTCGAGCGTCGCACTCCGCGAGCACGGCCCAGCAGGGTTCGAGTTCGGCGCGGGCGGCCGCGGCCGTCAGAGCGGGGGACCCACTCACGAGCGGGACGGCCTGCTCGGGCGGTGTGGTCACCACCACCACGTCGAATTCTCCGAGTTCGCGCCCGTCGTCGGCCCTGAGCGTGACGGTGGAGCCGGAGACCTGCACGGCCTCGACTCGCACTCCCACCTGCACGTTCAGATCCGAGGCGAGGTGTTCGGCGAGGGAGGCCATCGACGGGACCCCGACCCAGCGCGAGCCCGTCGGCACGTCGGCGCCCGGCCCGGAGGCGGAGGCGCCCGGCGTCTCGACCCCGACGACTCTCGGCCCCTCGATTCGGGCGTACGATCCGGGCCAGCCGGCGACGCGCCCGTCGTGCGCCCACGATGCCACGAGACGCCGGAATGCCGGGTCACGCGCCGTGAAATACTGGGCCCCGTGATCGAAGACGGCGCTCGGCCGGTCGCGGCTCTCCCGAGTGGCACAGCGGCCGCCGGGCCGGCGGCCCTTGTCGAAGAGCACGGGCGAGAGGCCGTGGTCGCTCAGGGTGCGGGCACAGGCGAGGCCGGCGATTCCGGCGCCGATCACCGCCACGCGCGGCGGCCGGACGAGGGCCGGGCGCCCGGTTCGCAGTCCCCAGGCCTGCGGGTCGAGCCGCCGCGCATGCGAGCGAGTCGACCGCCCTCGTACCGATCCCAGGATCCGCTGTTCGGGACGGAAGGGTCGGTCGAAGACGCCGAGACACCAGAGCAGACCCCCGTACGACGCGGGGTCTCGGCCGTCCAGCGCGTAGCGATGGTTCAGGTCCTCCAGAAGCGCCAGCGCGCGCTCGGCGTCCGGCGTCCAGCCGAGCAGTGCCTTGCCCCACGTCATGCGCACGTTGTTGTGGAGTTCACCGTGGATCCGCAGGGAGTCCTGGGCGGCATCCCAGAGCGCGTCGCCCGTACGACTGCGCGCCAGCGTCTCCCAAGACGGCAGGTCCGGGCGCGGGTCGGCTTCGTGCTCGCGCAGGGTCTCGCGTGCCCACTTCGGGAGCACGGCGATCGACGCGTGCTCGGGATGCGCGGCACAGAAGGCCCAGGCCAGCTCCCGCCAGACCAGCAGTTCGTCGAGGTACTTCCGGGCGCCGTCGCCTCCGGCTTCCGAGGCCTCGCGAGCGATGCGGAAGGGGGAGACGTGCCCGTAATGCAGGTAGGCGGACATGCGCGAGACACCGTCCCGCATCGGGTCGTTGCGGGTGCGGTGGTAGGTGCGCAGTCGGGACTGCACGAACGCGCCCCATCGGGCGTAGCCGGCCTTCGAGCCCCCCTTCGTGTGGGGCACGGGTGCGACCGCGTGGTCGATTGCACACGTGGCGATCAAGGCGTCGAGGTCGGCGGTGGCCAGCTGGACCGGCTCGAAGGGCAGCGCCGGGCGGTGGGGCGCGCCTTCGTATGCCTCGTCGAGCCAGTCCGAGGCGAGTTGCTCCCGGCGCACGGATGCGGTGGCCTCCCGGAACCGATAGGCGCGCTGCACAGCGGCGGCCGGGACACTGCGCATCGGGACCAGGCAGGAGGTGTCGACCGCCCACACGGGCACGTCGATGCTGCGGGCGAGACGGCGCGTCCAGGACGCGAGTGGCTCCACCGGCGTGTCTTCCGTGACCACCAGGGCGGCGTCGGCCCCGATGGTGCGAAGGTGAGGTCCGCGATGCCCCGGCCGTTCCAGGTGGAAGCCATAACCGATCCCTCGGTCCACGCATTCCGCCTCCACGTCCCGCGCCCCTTCGAGGATGAAGCGGTGGTGACGGTCGGAGGCGTACGGGTAGCGCTCCGACAGCGCGTGATAGATCCAGACCGGGCGCCGCAGCATACGCGCTGCAGCGACCGCGACATCGAGCGCCGGGTTGTCGTGGACCCGCACCGCGGTGCGCATCCAGTAGACCACGGCCCCGGGTCCCGGACTCCGCGCAGGCTGCCTCTCCGAGTCCACGACGTGGACGCGGCTCGCCAGACGCGACGGGAGGGCGGCAGGGGTGAGATCCGGACTCATGGGCCCGCAAACCCCGAAAGCGCCCGTCCGATCCGGCGTCAGCCGATCGCCCGACCCGCCGTCAGGCGATGGCCCGACCCGCCGCCAGGCCGACCATGACGAGGAGGATTCCCGCCGCGACGCTGCCCCCTACGTACCCCAGGGCCTTTCCTGCCTCACCGCCCTGCAGGAGCAGCACTGCCTCGTAGCTGAAGGTGCTGAACGTCGTGAAGGCACCGAGGAATCCGAGCGTGAGGAACGCCCGCGCCGCCTCGGCTAGCTCGACACGCTCGAGCGCGCCGTAGACGACGCCGAGCAGGAATGCGCCAGAGAGATTGACCCACAGCGTCCCCCATGGAAACTGCAGGCCGGTCCGGGACTGGACCCACGAGCTCGCACCCCATCGGGCCAGCGCTCCGAGGGCTCCGCCGACGGCGACGGCCAGGACGTTCACGGTCGATTCACGGGAGCGGGCGAGGTGGGTGCATGGCGGCGAAGCTAGGCCCGTCACCGAGACCCGTCCACCGCCCTGTTGGGCCCTTGTGGATCGGATCGATCCGGCTTCCATTGGTGAAACCCGCCCCCCCCCACGCTCCTTACGACACCCTTCATGTCCCACCTCAGCACGCCCGAGGAATTCCGGCTGATCCTGGATTTCGCCATCGGCATCGCCGATCGGGGCCTTCCGCTCGCCGTGGTGCGCATCGCGCCCCCCGGGGACGAGAGTGTGCCGGAGGGTGCCGGGATCGAGGAGCTGCGGGCCACCGTCGAGCAGATCTGCCGTAAGACGGACCGGGTGACGGAGGCGGAGCCGGGGCGCTTCGACGTCCTGCTCATCGACTGCAATCGCAGCGGTGCGCTCATCTTCGGTGATCGGCTCCAGAAGGGCCTGGCCTCGTGGCGTAAGGAGCGGGGCATGCCCATCGGGTGCGGCATCGCCTGTTTCGCGCCCAGCCTGTCGACCCCCGAGGCGCTCCTCGCCGCGGCCGACGAGGCGAGACACCAGTCGTTCGGATCTCCCGAGAACATCGAGATCTACGGAGGCTGAGACCGTGGCCGGCATCCTGACGGAGCTCGTCGGGACCTTCTTTCTGACCCTCACCATCGGCCTCGCCGTGGCGGCGGGTCTCCCGGCGGGTCCGATCGCCAAATCGGCTCCGTGCTCATGGCGCTGGTCTACATGGGCTGGCACGTCTCCGGAGCCCAGTACAACCCCGCGGTCACCCTCGCCCTCGTGGTCCGAGGAGACTGCCCGGGCTCCCGGGCGGCGGGCTTCATCGGTGCGCAGTGTCTGGGTGCGGCGGCCGCGGCCCTCGCCGTGGCCCACATCACCGGATCGGGCTTCGTCCTGATGCCGGGGGCCGACACGGGGGCGGGTACGGCGCTGGCCGTCGAGGTGTTGTTCACCTTCCTCCTCATGATCGTGATCTTCAACGTCGCGGTGACGCCGCGGACGGCCGGAAACTCCTTCTACGGACTCGCCATCGGGTTCACGATCACGGGCGCGGCCTTCGCCGGGGGCCCCCTCTCCGGGGGCGCCTTCAATCCCGCCGTGGGGATCATGCCGGGCCTGGTCGAATGGGTGATCGCCGGGCGCACGGAGGTGCCCTTCTGGCTCTACCTGGTGGGACCGCTCATCGGTGCGTTCCTGGCGGTGCCGCTGTTCATGATGCAGGAGGCGGCGGCCATGCGCGGGGCAGCAGGGAACGGCGGGTCGAGCGACGCGGGGGATTGAATCGCCGGCAGGGTGATCGACGCCGGTTGGGGCCGCCTCAGGGGCGGTCTGTAATCCGCCTCGATGCATGACGTAACAATGCTTGACGCATTAACTGCGCGACCGTCGAGAGTCGTCGTCGGTCGGGCGCTGGGTGGGGTAGAGGGGGCACTGTCACGCTGTAATGGGGATGGGCGATGTCTCGTTCGACGTTCGGTTCATCGATTCTCCGGCGGAGCGCCGCGATGGCGACCGTCCTCTTTCTGGCCGCGTGTGGTGGAAGCGACGGGCCCACGGACCCCGGCGGTGACGGTGGAGACGGGGGCGGCGGGGGCGGAGGGACGCCGCGAGTCGTGAAGGCGAATCCGGCCTTCGGAGCGGATATCCAGGAGATCTTCGAGCGCCGAGGGTGCACCGCATCGGGGTGCCACGGATCGGCGCAGAGCGCCGGGCTCGACCTTCGCAACGGGACCTCCTACGGATCGCTGGTGAACGTCGTGGCGACGTCCGAGCCGATCATCCGTGTGATCCCGAACGACGCGCAGGGCAGCTACCTCGTCATCAAGGTCGAAGGTCGACAGACCGTCGGTGAGCGTATGCCGCGTGGAGGGACCCCACTCGACGCCATCGATCTGGGAAACATCCGGAACTGGATCGACACCGGCGCACCCAACAACTGATGCCGGCCCGGGTCCGTTGCGATTCCGGGCGCCCCGCTGCGCCGCGGAATCTCGTCGGCGTCCTGCCGAGCCTTCTCGTGTGCATTGCGTGCGCACCGTCCCTGGTTGCTCAGGAGTACCATGTGGACCGCTCCGCGGCGCGGCGCGCCTCGTTCCTGTCGGAAGCGCCCATCGAGGCCTTCGAGGGGGTCACGGACCGCATCGACGGGTATGTCGTACTGGACGGGGATGGGGTTCGCGCTGGGACGGCGTTCGACGGGGCCGAACTGTACTTCGAGGTGGATCTCGCTTCGCTGGACACGGGCATCGGTCTCCGCAACCGGCACATGCGCGACAACTACCTGGAGGTCGACCGATATCCCTGGGCCGCGTTCACCGGAACGGTGGACCGCATCATCGAGACGCCCGAGGGATGGTCGGTGCGCAGTCCGGGCACGTTCGCGGTCCACGGGGTCGAGCAGCCCCGCGTCCTGAACTGCGCGGTCACCGACGAAGCGGAGGATGCGTACCGCGTAGAGTGCATCTTCGACGTGAGTCTCGGAGACCACGAGATCGAGATCCCGCGGGTCATGTTCCTGAAACTCGCCGAGGATGTTCGCGTCACCGTATCCTTCCGTCTTCGTCCGGTCTCTTCACCCGATAATCCATGATGCGAATCCGAAGCGCTGCCCGAGTGATCGCGGTGCTCGGCGCCATGCCGGCGAGCCCGCTCGTCGCGCAGGATGCCGGCTCCTGGAGCCGAGGTGAGCCGGCGACGGCTCCGCCACCCGTGGTCTTCCACAGCACGATGGCCGCCAACCTGCCAACGGCCGAGACGCTCTCGAAGGGAGAGCTGATCTTCGAGATCTCGCATCGATTCGAGCCTGCCATCGCGGAGGCCGAGGATGCGTTGTTCGGCCTCGATGGCCCGGTGTATCTGCGGCTGGGATTGGGGTACGCGGTGTCGAACCGGACCCTGGTCACGCTCACGCGCAGCAACCTGAACGACAACTACGATCTCAATCTCAAGGTGCGGGTGATCGAGCGCGCGGGACGCGTTCCGTGGATGCTCGCGTTCGCGGGCGGATGGGCCTACAACGCCGAGAGACCGGACGGGGTCGATCGGGCCACGCAGTGGTACGGCGAGGCGATCCTCAACGCGGGCCTCGGTGAGCGACTCGGCGTCGGCTTCGTGCCGTGGGTCCTGCACAATCCCGACCTGGAAGCGGAGAACCCCGAGACGACGGCCGGTGTGGGCGGTTACCTCCAGGCCTACCTGACGCCGCAGGTGAGCGTGCTCGGCGAGTGGAACGCGACCGAGGGTTTCAGCGACTTCACGCACGATGCCGGGACGCTCGCGCTTCAACTCGAGACGGGCGGACACTTCTTCACCTTGATGGTGACCAACTCGATTCGGCCCAATCCGGCACAGTTCCTGGCGGGAGCGGACGTCGCCTTCGAGCCGGGGGAGTGGCGCTTCGGCTTCAACGTGACGCGACTGCTGGTGTTCTGAGCCCCGAGGTCCGGAACCCGTCCGTTCGCGTGGGGGTTTTCTCCGACACTCCCCTCACTCCGCGAGGTGACGATGTCGAACTCCGGCGCTTGGCCCTCTCTCGACTACGACGGGTGGAAGGACACCCTCGCCACCCTGCATCTGTGGACGCAGATCGTCGGCAAGGTACGGCTCGAGCGCACGCCCTGGATCAACCACTCGTGGCATGTGCCGCTCTACGTCACGGCCCGTGGTTTCGGGACCTCGCCGATTCCCGCCGGGGAGCGCGTCTTCGAGATCGACTTCGATTTCGTGCGGCATTCCCTCGACATCACGGTGTCGGATGGGAGGCAGGCGTCGGTCCCGCTGGTAGCCCGGAGCGTGGCCGACTTCTACGGCGAGGTCATGGGCCACCTGGACGCGCTCGGCGTGCCGACGTCGATCCATACCACGCCCAGTGAGATTCCGAACGGCACGCCGTTCGAGCTCGACCGGCACCACAACGCCTACGATCCGGATGCGGCCCAGCGGTTCTGGCGGGTGCTGGCGAGTCTGCATCGCGTCTTTCAGCGGTTCAGGGCCCGCTACGTCGGCAAGTCCAGTCCGGTGCACTTCTTCTGGGGGAGCTTCGATCTCGCGGTGACCCGCTTCTGCGGATGGCCGGCGCCCGAGCATCCGGCGGGCATTCCGGCGCTTCCCGACTGGGTCGCCCGGGAAGCGTACAGTCACGAGGTCAGCAGCCTCGGGTTCTGGCCCGGGGGCGAGCAGTTTCCGCACCCGATCCTCTACGCCTACGCCTACCCGACCCCGGAGGGCTTCGCGGAGGCCGCGCCGCGGCCGGAGGGTACGACCTGGTCGGCGGACCTCGGCGAGTACGTGCTGCCGTACGAGGTGGTACGCAACGCGCCGGACCCGGAAGCCGCGATCCTCGACTTCGCACAGGACACCTACGTCGCCGCGGCCGATCTGGCCGGGTGGGACCGAGCCGCGCTCGAGTGGCCGGAAGGCGCTCAGGGTCCTCGGGGGCGATGACCCGGGAGGCCGGGGCCGGGGCGACACCCGGCCCGATGCGGGTCCTCCCGGTGCGGGTCCGTCCGGTGCGCCCGCAGGACGCCTCCGAGTGGTTCCGCATGAGGGATGCCCTGTGGCCGGGGACTCCCGACGACCATCGGGGCGAGATCGAGCGCTTCCTGAGGCGACCGTCGCCCGGAGAGGCCTGCCTCGTCGCCGAGGACGCCGACGGACGACTCCACGGCTTCGCCGAGCTTCGCCTCCGCGATGTGGCCGAGGGGTGCACGACGGCTCCGGTCGGCTACCTGGAGGGCATCTACGTCGAGCCGGAAGCCCGACGGCGCGGTGTAGCGCGGGCCCTGGTCACCGCCGCCGAGGGGTGGGCCCGAGCCGCGGGGTGTGGGGAGATGGCGAGCGACCGGGATCTGGACAACGAGGCGAGCGGGCGCTTCCACGAGGCGAGCGGATTCGACGAGGTCGTTCGAGCGGTGCACTACCGGAAGGCGCTCTGAGCCGAGCTCGTCCCCTTCAGCCCCCCGGTGGCCCCGGGAAGACGTCGACCCGATTCAGCGCGATGTAGGGCACGGCGATGCGGCCCCGCCGCGTATCCACGGCGATGTCCGCGGGCGGTCCCGGGACCTTCTGGAACGGCACGCCTCGCTCGGTCCCGACCCAATGCAGCGCCGAATCCGCCTGACTGGCGACCACCAGGCGCCCGTCGAAGACCTCCACCCCGTCGAACCGCGCTCCCGGAGTACGGGCACGCACCGTCAGCGTGCGGAAGACGGGGTGCCACGCGCGCAGCGAGTCTCCGCCACCTTCCCACGGCACGAGCACGAATGCGCCGCTGGACGGCTCATAGGTCAAGCCATTCGGATTCCCGAGCGCCTCACCTTCGGCGACGATGATCGCGCTGTCGCCCGAGAGCCGGAGCAGCCGGGAACGCCCGGTGTCCGTGATATAGACGCCACCGTCCGGCCCGACGGCGACGTCGTTCAGGAATCCGGGCTCCATGCCCGTGAGGTCCACGAAGCGAAGCTGCGCGCCGCCGTATCGCGCGAAGGCATGAGCCCCCCGGGCGTCGGCGATCCACAGCGTGTCGCCGGCGAACGCCATTCCGCGGGGGTCCTGGAGGGGTCTGCTCTCGTCGCCGACCGCCCAGCGGAGCGCCTCGATCGCACCGTCCTCGGCCGAGGCGCGGGCGATGAAGCCGTCGTTCGCCTCGGGATCCTCGTCGGTGCCGAAGTTGCTGATGAGAAAGACGTCCGCGTCGGGGTCGTAGCGGACGGCCTCCGGTCCTGCGAGCCCCTCGATCGAGAAGAGCCGCGCCTCCGCACCGCGCAGAGGGGTATCGGGGTCGACCGGGCGGGCCGCCGGGGCGTCCGGTGCCGAGGCGCGGGGCAGCTCGAGGTCGCACGCCGCGGTCGCCACCGCGGCCAGGGTCGCGGCTCCAGCGATCGAGATCCGGCCGAGCCCGAGGGTACCCTTCCGCCTCACCCGCCCTCCTCGGTCACGGGAGAATCGAGGATGCCGGCGATGCGCGCCCGGACGTCTTCGAGGTGCGCTCGGGTGACCCGGTGCCGCACCCGGAGCAGCGCAGCCTCGGCCTCGCCGTCGAGACCGACCAGCTGCTCGCGCACCAGAGGCCGGATGTCGGACCGGTCGAGCGCCGGAGCCGGTCCGAAGAACGGGCTCGACGTGAGCTCGGCCGTCATCAGGTACTCGAGCCGCTCGAGGTGGGCGCGCTGGAGCGCTCGCCGGTAGGGCGCCACCGACCGACCGCCGTCCAACTCGGCCCACAGCGCGACTCGCAGATCGTCCATGAACTCGGTGAGGCGATAGGCGTCTTCGGGCTGAAGCACCTCCATCTCGGCCAGACGCGTCAGACGGCGCGGGTCGAGCAGCCTGTCCAGCACGGAGATCTGGCGTGCCTGGAGTCCCTCGAAGCGACCCAGCGGACCGATGCGATCGAGGATGTCCCGGTCGTTCAGCCATTCGGGAGCCGTGAAGGCGTGGCGCCGCAGGAAAGTCATGGCCTCGCGCTGCCGCTCGCGCGGGACGCCGTCGAAGACGGGACCCTCCTGTTCCGTGCTCTTCAGGTCGATGTACGCCCCGCCGACGAGCGTGAGGACGTGCCCCAGGTAGCGGGAATACTGGCCGAGGGCCTCGCCGTAGAGCTCGGCGAGGTCGGTGTAGTCCTGGCCCTCGGTCGCCGTCCAACCCGGCAGGTTGGGGACGATACGCTGCAGGTTTTCGAGCCCGTACGTGCTCGAGGCGACGGGATCGTCGCCCATGTCCTCGGTCTGGGCCCGCGGGTCGATGCCCGAGAATGCCCCCTGCGCCGCGTAGCGATACATCGGGTCGTCGGCGCGCCGCACGATCCAGCCGTTCAGGATGGGGCGCTCGTCCTCGGCCCGGGGCGTATTGATCAGCCGGTAGCCCCACTCGATCGAGTAGTGGTCGTACGGGCCGATCTTGCGAATGAAGGCGATGGCGTCCAAACCGTCGCCGGGCTGCGCGATGTAGTTCTGACGAGCGTAGTCCATGACCGACGGTGCCACACCCATCCGACGGGAGAAGTCGGCGTTGCGCAGGCTGTCGGTCGGGAAGGCCGACGACGAGATCATGTTGTGGGGCAGCCCGAGAGCGTGCCCGATCTCGTGCGCGATGACCTGGCGCATCGCCTCGCCCATGACCCGTTCGGGGATGTCGAGGCTGCGGGCCTCTTCCATGGCTGCACCCGATTGGACCATCAGCCAGTTGCGGTACGAGCGCATGTGGTTGTGGTACCAGACGATGTCACTCTCGATGATCTCGCCCGTGCGCGGGTCCGAGGTCGACGGGCCCTGGGCGTTGCGGGTGAGGGAGGCGGCCCAGCGCACCACCGAATAGCGCGTGTCCTCGGGATCCCACTCGGGATCCTCCTCCGGGGAGGGCGGATCGAGAGCACGAATCGCGTTGCGGAACCCCGCCGACTCGAAGGCCTCGTTCCAGTCCTCGACGCCCTGCTTCACCCAGGGGCGCCAGCGCTCGGGCGTCGCGGGGTCGATGTAGTAGGTGATCGGTTCGACGGGCTCGACGACCTCGCCGCGGAAGTAGGCGGCCGAGTCGGACGGCTCCAGCCGCCACCGGCGAATGAACGTCTCCTGGCCGGCCTTCTGGACGTCGAGTCCGTAGTTGATGCGGTTGATCGAGAAGTAGCCGACCCGGGGATCGGCGTACCGCGGGCGCATGGGCTCCTCCGGCAGCAGCACGATCGACTGGCTCACCTCCAACGTGATCGTATTGGTGTCGGCATCGGACGGGGGTGCGGCCGCGTCGAACGTCTGCGTGTGGCGGACCTCGACGTTCTCCGGGTAGCTCGAGATGCGCTCGACGAAGCTCCTCGACGGATCCAGCCGGCGGACCTGGTACTGCCGGCGCATCGCAGCCCTCATGCCGCTGATGGCCGGCGTATCGCCCGCAAAGAAGTCGGTGACGTCGATGACGAGGCTCGGCGCGAGCGAGTCCGTTCCCGCGGCCTCGAGGTCGAAGCCCGCGATCACCGGCGGGAGGTTGTTCTGGACGACCGACAGGGAGATCGGGAGAGAGTCGGCCGCGACCTGCTGGAAGGTCTGCTTCCGGAGCATCAGACGGTCACCCCGTCGCTCGAAGCGCATCACCTGCTCTTCGAGGCTCACCCCCGCCGGAAGAAAGCCGCCGAGCCCGGGGGGCACGCCGGCGATACGCGTGATGAAGAGCAGGTCCCGACCCAGCAACGCCTCGGGGATCTCGAAGAACCAGTCGTCGTCGACGCGGTGCACGACGACCATGCCGGAGTCGGACACGGCGTCGTCCGGAATCACGTCGGCGTAGGGGCGCACGCCGTCGGGCGCCGCATCCCGCGAGGTGCGCTCGCTCGGGGCCGTCGCCGTGGGCTCGGCCGGTCCCGTGTCGAAGAGACTGCAGCCGGCGAGGCCGGCGGCGACAGTGAGTGCGACAGCGAGGCGCGTCCCGGCGGTTCCCATGCCCGATCCCTTCCCGAGGGGGTTCAAACGAACCCGGGCACGACCCCTGGGGGCCGTGCCCGGGTGGACATGGGAGAGTATCGCGGGAGGCCCCGCGGTGTCATCCCCTCCGGATCACATGCTCCACGGCGGGACCACGCCGTTGGTGCGCGCGTAGGCGATGGCCTGACCGAGATGTTCGTGCGAGTGGGTCTGGATGAGCAGCACCGCGCCCAGCCACGTCGTCTCACGTCCGAAGACGTTCACGGAGGTGGTCAACTGCTCGTCCGTGAGCCCTTCGATCGTCGCGGCCACGTGTTCGAATGCCGTCTCCAGGTGCCCGACGATCTCGGCCTTGTCGGCGATCTGTTCGGCGCTGCCGAACCAGTCCTGCGCGTATCCGGCCGGCGGCATCACCTGCATGAAGTTGGCCGGAAGACCCATGTTCGCCGCCGCGATGTGCATGAATACCTCGCTCACGGAACGGACGCCCTCTCCGGGTCGCCAGTCATAGGCGTCGACCGGCATGGCCTCGGCGAGGGAGACGTACTTCTCGCCGACGGCGCGGAGGTCGATGGCCACCTCTTCCTGGAAGGACTGGGCGGCGGCCGGAGCGGCGACGAGGACCGAGAGGGCCAGGGCGGGAAGCCAGCGGAGGGGACGCATCGGGTAACTCCGTTTCGGAGGTGAGGGTCGGACCCCACGATGGTACGTGGGGCCCGTTGGGGCCAGCCTACGGTGTGCGCGGCCCCCGCCCAAGCACGACGAAGATCGTCCTCCGGGACCCGAGATCGACGGCGCTCCTGTGCGTGGAACGGTACGGTCGGGCTGGTGAGGGAGGAGCC
>JAHHMJ010000444.1 GCA_018678395.1 Gemmatimonadota bacterium
GGCCCGGTCGTGCATGCGTCACTTCTCCGACTCCCTTCGATGGTCCCGTCGCTCGCGCACGCGTGGCCGCCGAAAGACGACGGTGGCCCGTCCCGTCACACGATCTCGCGTGTGTGAGTATCGAACCCGTTGCGCGAAGGTTGAGTAGCCGCCGCGGGCCTGCGGTCAGTTGGCGGATACGGTCCGGTCGCGCGCCCACGCCCTCAGAGCGGCGATGGGCTCGGCCATGGTGAGGGAGAGCGGACGAGTACGGTCGATTTCGGCTGCCAAAGCCTCCGCGCCGACCTCTCCGCCGTCGGCGAAGGCCGCGTATTGAACCGAGATGACCGCCTGCTCCAGTTCCGACCCCGAAAAGCCGTCGGCCCGAGCCGCGAGTTCATCGAGGGGAAAACCGGCGGGGTCCTGATCGCGGGTTTCGAGATGGATGCGGAGGATCTCGGCCCGGGTCGCGGCGTCGGGAAGGTCGACAAAGAAGACCTCGTCGAATCGACCCTTCCGCAGGAATTCGGGAGGAAGCCGCTGGACGTCGTTGGCGGTGGCGACCACGAAGACGTCGCCCGCGCGCTCCTGCATCCACGAGAGAAAGGTCCCGAGCACCCGCTGCGACACGCCGCCGTCCTCCGATCCCCCGGCCGCGAAGGCCTTCTCCAGTTCGTCGATCCACAGAATCACGGGAGCCATACGCTCGGCGGTCTGCATGGCGCGTTTGAAGTTCCGCTCGCTCTCGCCGATGTACTTGTTGTACAGGCCCGACGGATCGAGCCGAAGCAGCGGAAGTTTCCACTCGGCGGCCACCGCCTTGGCCGCCAGGCTCTTGCCGCATCCGGGGACCCCCAGCAGCAGCACGCCACGGGGAAAGGGAAGCCCGGCCTCTCGGGCCTTCGAGGGATTGAGGACGACGGCCGTTCGGTGCGCGAGCCAGTCCTTGAAGCCCGTGAGGTCGGCAATTCGGGTCAGCGAGGCCTCCACCGGTGTGTATTCGAGCAGGCCGTCGCGCTCCACGAGCGACTGCTTGGCCTCGGCCACCCGGGCGATGTCGTCGCCGTCGAGGACGCCGTCCTCCACCAGGGCGCGGGTCAGCGCCTTTTCGGCCTCCAGAAGGGTCAGCCCGGAGAGATGTCGGAGAAGATTCGACACCTCTTCGGAGTCCATCTCCATCGAGACGTGCCGTCGCTCCGACACGTCGCGCACGATCTGGCCCAGGAGCTCCCGGAGCTCCGCCTCGGTCGGACCGGGAAGCGACGCGTGCGTGACGACGCCCGTCAGGGTCGAGGGAATCTCGAGATCCGGCCCCGTAAGGACCACGGCTCCGGCCCGGGTCGACAGAGCCTCGGCGCAGTCCCGGAGCCAGGCGGCCGAGAGGTCGTCCTGCAGGGTCGCCACCGAGACGCCCCGAAAATGGTAGAGCGCATCGACGCTGGCGTGGGCCACGTGCTCGAGCGCCTTCAGCGGCTCTGCCGTTCCGTAGATCGACCCCTTCAACCCGGCGCGCGACAATCCCCGCGACCGCGTCCAGGTGAAGAACGGAATCGACAGACGATGAGCCACGTGGTGCAGCAGGCCGCGGGCGCGATCCTCCTCGGCCGTGTCGAGGTGCACCACGCCGTGGCGCGACCGGAAAAGGAGTTCCAGGTCGTGCAGGACGTCGTTCATCTCACGAGGCCCGGGGCAGCCGCGTCAGGGCCTCCTCGACCGGCCCGTCGAAGTGCACGTCGAGCTGCGGGAAGGCGATCGTGATGCCGGCGTCGGCGAGGGCGAACCAGATGCCCTGCATCAACTGCGAACGAAAACGCGGAGCCAGCCACGGATCGTCGGTCCAGACGCTGACCTCGAAATCCACCGACGAGGCGCCGAACTCCTTCATGAGGACCACCGGGTCGCGGCCCTCGAGCCTCCAGGTCTGGGACTCGGCCATGGTCTGCAGAACCTCCATCACCCGAGCCATGTCGGAGGAGTACTCCACGCCGACTTCGGCGCGAATGCGAAGGACCGTGTCGTGAAGCGTGAAGTTCTTCACCGTGGCGGCGACGAGGTGGGAGTTGGGGACGAGGATCTCCTCGTCTTCACGGTTGCGGGCCAGGGTCGTGCGCATTCCCAGCTTCAGCACGCGGACCACGTAGCCGTCGACCTCGACGATGTCGCCCGGCTTGATCGATCGCTCGAACATCAGGATGACGCCCGAGACGAAGTTCTCCGAGAGGTTCTGCAGCGCGAAGCCGATCCCGACGGCGAAGACGGC
>JAHHMJ010000607.1 GCA_018678395.1 Gemmatimonadota bacterium
AAGGGACCGGTCGGCGCGGCGAGCTCCGCGGGCGTTCCGAGGGTCGCGACGACGTCGAACTTCCCCCCTTCGAAGCGACCACGTGCTTCGAGCGCGATCGGCGCGTCCCGACCCGACGTCGTGAGCAGGAGCTCGTCGACGTGGACGCTGCGCACGGGCGTGGTGCCCTGGGAATCGAGATGGATCCGCAGGTCAAGCATCGAGAGGCTGCGGATCGCGAAGCGGACCGGATCGTCCTCGTCGCCGGTCGGGGCCTCGTCGAGCTCGTCGAGGCTGGGTCGCAGCGGCCAGTGACCCGCCGCGGCGGGCGCGATCCGCAGGTCCACGCCGTCGATCTCGAGTGCTTCGAAGACGAGCTCGTTGCGCAGCAGGGGAAGGAGTCGGATCTCGAGCCCGAGCCGGCGCGCCTCGGAGGCGCGGATCTCCGCTTCGAGGCCCTGATCCGGAATCCGGCCGACCGGGTTCGCGACCTGGGCTTCTCGATCGCGCCGCTGGGCTCGATCGATCTCGAGGGGCGGCTCCTCGAGCAGGACGGTCGCCTCGCCGTCGAGGCGCTCGAGGCGAGGAGTCGAGACGACGGCCCCCTCGAGCTCGCCGTCTCCGGCCGGATCGGAGACCTCGCTCGCCTCGGCGACCTCGACCTCCGCGTGGACATGGCGACGCCGGATGCCCGCCTCTTCTCGGACCTCGCGGGCATCCCGCTGCCCCAGGCGGCGGGGCGAACGAAGCTCCACCTCCACCACGTCGATCGGCGACTCGCGATCGAGGGCGAGGCCGAGCTCGGTGTGGCCGACGCCTTCATGGCTCGGGCGAGCGGCCGGATCGACGATGCACTCGTGACGCCCGCGTTCGACCTGCTCCTCGATCTCGAATCGAAGGACGTCGAGGGCCTCACCGATGCACTCGGACTCCAAGACCGGCTCCCGAAGGCCGCACTCGGCCCCGTCCGCGCGTCGGGCCGCGTGGCCACGCAGAACGACCGACTCGGACTCGAGGCCATCTCCGTGAAGGTCGGAGATCCGACCGGCGATCACGCCGAGATCGAAGGCGTCGTCGGCGACCTTGCCGGACCGCACGGCATCGCACTCCGCACGCGCATCGTCTCCGACGACCTGCAGCGCCTCGCCGCGCGCTTCGACCGGGTGCTCCCGCCGGTCGGTCCGGCGGACGTGCGGTTCGTCCTCACGGATTCCGACGGCGCGCTTGGCCTCGAGGACGTCGACCTCACGCTCGGTCGACCGGGTGACATCTTCGTCACGACGCGAGGGCAGATCGACGATCTCCGCGCCCTGGCCGAGATCGACGTCGAGACGACGGTCTTCCTGCGCGACTTGAGCACGATGTCAGAGACGTTCGAGACCGACCTCCCCGACCTCGGCCCCTTCGACTATCGCGCGAGGGTCAGCGGGTCGCTCCGCGATCTGCAATCGAGCGGGAGCCTTCGCGTGAAGGACACGCTCTTCGAGGGCGAGTTCGATCGGGTCGCACCGACGGGGCGACGCCCACGGGTCGAGCTTCGCGTCCACTCCCCGCTCGTCACCCTCAACGACCTGATCACACCGGCCCCCGTCGGTACCTACCAACCCCTCCGAGAACGCCTCGAATCGCAGTTCGACCTGGTGGCCTGGTGGCGGGGCAACGGTCGCCTTCCCCTGGACGGGTTGCGCGCCTTCGACGCACAGGTCTCACTCCGCGCGGACCGACTCGTCGGAACGGACCTGCTCCAGGTCGACGACCTGGTGCTCTCGGCGCACCTCGACAACGGACGCCTCGCCGTCGACGAAGCAATCGCCAAATACGAGTCGGGCGGAATCTCGGCGCGCCTCGAGGTCGACACACGCGACACCCGCCCGAGGTTCAGCACGGCCATCGAGGCCTTCAACGTCGACGTGACCCGTCTGCTGGCCCAGTTCCGCGAAGAGGTCGAACGCGCTGGACAGCTCGACCTCTCCGTCGAGCTCTCCACCACGGGGGCCACCGCCCACGACTTCCGATCCAATCTCGACGGCCGCTTCGGCGCGATGCTTCGAAAAGGGAACCTGGTGGGCGACTACGCCCGGAAGTTCGCGTTCAACACACTCCGCGTATCCGTGCCGAGACTGAATTTCGGCGGCGGCGAGGAGGCCGCCGTTCAGTGCCTCCTCGTCCTCTTCCCGATCGAGGCGGGCATGGCAGAGGTCGACACCTTCTATCTCGAGGGACGCCAGGTGACGGTCACGGGCACCGGCCGGATGGACATCGTCCGGAACGCCTACGACCTGCTCCTGGAGCCCGAGCTCCACGAACCGGGTCTCGTCAGCGTCGCCGCGACGGTCCAGGTCGTCGGCCCCCTCGACAATCCGGTCTTCCAGCCCCTGGCCGGCTCGATGTTACTGAGCGCGGT
>JAHHMJ010000570.1 GCA_018678395.1 Gemmatimonadota bacterium
GCTCGCCAGTCGACGAGCCGGAACGGAGCGTTCGCGGTTTCTCCCAGCACGAGGGTCACCTCCACGGCGTCGTTCCCGGCGAGCGCGGTCGCCAGGTCCCGACAATCGCCTCGCCCGGAACACACGAATGCTTCCGGGGCGAAGTGGAACCGGTGTGTCCCGGCCGCGGGCTCGGACGTGGTGCCGCCCGGGACCACCAGCGTGAAGATCGAGTCGGCCGGGACCGTGCGTCGATCCTCGACCCGGACCAGACTCCGTCGAATGCTGCTGCCGTCCGCCGCCGGGTTCTCGATCGGCTCCTCCTCGATGACGATGCGCTGTCGCACGCCCCACTCGAATTCGAAGCCCTCCGGCGTGTCGTAGGCGAACATCCACTCTTCCGTGCCGACATCCCGCATCTGGAGACAGAAGCGGAAGGAGATACCGACACACACCGCCTTGTGGGCCGCCACCTCGACCGTTCGGACGTCGTCCGGGCCGAACACGCCGCAGGCGCCGGCGGTCAACGCGCCGGCGATCAGGACCGACGCGGTGCGCCTCGAGGGGAACGGGGACGGGGTGCGGGCTCGTCTCATGACCGGGTGAACGATAGACGCCTCACGTTCGTGACGCACGATGCATCGAGGCCGGCGACCCAGCCCGTGGCGGAGGCCGCTTGCCCCGGCCATGTGGATTCGAGAGAGTAGGCGGGCTTTCGCCGCCCCGCAGCCGATCCCCCCGCCCCCGGAGACGCCTTGGCCACAGCGCACAAACGCGAGCGCATCCTCAAGCGACCCATCGTCGACGAGATGCGGGAGTCGTTCCTCGACTATTCGATGAGCGTCATCGTCTCGCGTGCGCTGCCGGACGTACGGGACGGCTTGAAGCCGGTGCACCGGCGCATCCTCTACGCGATGCACGAGCTGCGTCTCTCGCCCGACCGCCCGCACAAGAAGTGCGCGACGGTCGTCGGAGACGTGCTCGGCAAGTACCACCCGCACGGCGACAGCGCGGTCTACGACGCGATGGTGCGGATGGTGCAGGATTTCTCGCTGCGCTATCCGCTGGTCGACGGGCAGGGCAACTTCGGATCGATCGACGGCGACTCCGCGGCGGCCTATCGCTACACCGAGGCCCGCCTCGAGTCCATCGCGACCGAGCTGCTCGACGACATCGAGCAGGAGACGGTCGCGCACGTCGACAGCTTCGACGGGCAGCGGCAGGAGCCGTCGGTCCTTCCGGGGCGGGTCCCCAACCTGCTGGTGAACGGCTCCAGCGGGATCGCGGTGGGGATGAGCACGAACGTCCCGCCGCACAATCTGCGTGAAGTCGCGGCGGGCATCCGCCAGCTCGCGGTCGATCCCGACTGCACCGTCGACGACCTGATGCGCCACGTGAAGGGACCCGACTTCCCGACGGGTGCCTTCATCGTCGGCGACGAGGGCATCGCGGACATGTACCGCACGGGGCGGGGCCGCATCATCATGCGGGCGCGCATCGTGGTCGAGGCGTTGCGCGGTGGGAAGCAGCAGCTCGTGGTCACCGAGGTCCCCTACGGCGTGACCAAGTCGAAGATCGTCGACCAGATCGTCAAGCTCGCCCGCAAGGGCCAGGTCGACGAGATCAGCGACGTCCGCGACGAGTCGGATCGCGACGGCATTCGCCTGGTCATCGAGCTCAAGCGCGGCACCACCGTCCCGCCGGTGCTCAAGCGCCTGTACAAGAAGACGTACCTGCAGGCGACCTTCGGCGCGATCATGCTCGCGCTCGACCACGGGCAGCCCCGCGAGTTCGACCTCAAGCAGATCCTCGAGGCGTATCGCGACCATCGCATCGAGGTCGTCGTCCGCCGCAGCCGCTACCTGCTCGAGAAGGCCGAGGCCGAGCGGCACGTCGTCGAGGGTCTCCTCGTCGCGCTCGACCACATCGACGAGGTGGTCCGAATCATCCGCGGCTCCATGAATCGGTCCGAGGCGAGCGATCGCCTCCAGGATCGGTTCGGGCTCAGCGACATTCAGGCCGGTGCGATTCTCGACATGCGGCTTGCGAAGCTGACGCAGCTCGAGGGCACGGAGCTGAAGGCCAGGCTGGAGGTGCTTCAGGCCACCATCGCCGAGCTGCGGTCGATTCTGGACAGCGACGAGCGGCAGCTCGAGGTGGTGCTCGAGGAGCTCGCCGAGGTCGTCGAGAAGTACGGCGACGAGCGGCGGACCGAGATCCTGCGCGACGCCGAGGAGCACGTCGCCGAGGTGCGCGAGGAGATGGCCGACGAAGACGTCGTCGTGACGGTGAGCCACGAGGGCTTCGTCAAGCGCATGCCGATGCACCTCTACCGGCGCCGCATCTCGTCGGGCAAGGCGCTGGCCGGGATGGAGAAGTACGAGGACGACTACATCGAGCGCATCTTCGTGGCGCGCACGCTCGGGTGGATTCTCGCCTTCACCGAGCAGGGCCAGTGTCACTTCCTTCCGGTGCTCGACCTGCCCGAGAGTGGGCGGTCCAGCCGGGGCCAGTCGGTCTACTCGCTCCTGCCGGCGGCCGATCGGGGCGACCGCATCGTCGCCATGGTGCCGGTCGAGGATCTCGAGGCCGAGGACCGTCTGCTGATCTTCACCTCGGCCGGGGGCCAGGTGAAGCGCACGGAGTTGTCGGAGTTCTCGAATCCTCGTTCAACGGGACTGATCGCGGCGGGCGTGAAGAACGACGATCGCATCATCGAGGTGGTGCTGAGCGACGGGACCGCCGAGGTCATGCTCTTCACGCGCGGTGGACGGGCGATTCGGTTCGCCGAGGCCGACGTTCCGCCCCAGGGGCGGACGGCTCGGGGCGTGAAGGGGATCGGGCTCGACTCGGGAGACCAGGTGGTCGGCGTCCTCACCCTGAGGCGGGATGCCGGGGTCCTCACGGTCACCGACGACGGCCATGGCAAGCGGACGCCCGCGGCCGAGTTCCCCCTTCAGAAGCGGGGCGGGATGGGCACGATGTTCGTGCCCTCGTCCGGGAACTCGAACCCCGTGGTCGCGGCCCTCGAGGTCACGCCGGACGACTCCGTGATGTTGATCACCGCCGGGGGACGCTCCCTGTCGGCCGCGGTGAACGCCGTGCCCGTGCAGGGCCGCCGCACGCAGGGCAAGCGCATCGTGAAGATCCCCTCCGGTGATCGCGTGGTCGAGGTCACCCGGACCGCCGGGGGCACCCCGGAGAGCGGGGTGGGGAGCAGTGGCGCCGGATCCGCGGGTGGGGCCGACGACGATACCGCCGCCCCCGCCGCTTCGGGGGGTGCGGCCGGAGATGCCCCGCCGCAGCTTTCGGCGGGCGCCGGCACCGGGGGCGCTTCCGAATCTCCACCCGCCTCGCCACCGGACGCCGGCGAGGGCCAGTTGGACCTGCTCGGGTAAACCCCGGGAACCCACACACACGAACAGGAAGAGGCATAGCCCATGAAGTTTCTCGTGCTCGGAGGCGGCGCCCAGGGATCGGCCGCCGCATTCGATCTCGTGCGGCGCAAAGGCGTCGAGAAGGTCATCGTCGCGGACCAGACCGTCGGTAATGTCCGCCCCTTCCTGAAGCCCTTCGTGCAGTCCAGCAGGCTCGAGTTCACGGCGATCGACGCTTACGACCATGGCGAAGTGCGCGAGGTCATGGAGGGCGTCGACGCCGTCGTATGCGGGCTGCCCTACTACTTCAACTACGACATGGCCGAGCTGGCGGTCGAGAGCGACTGCCACTACTGCGATCTGGGGGGAAACACCGAGATCGTCGAGCGACAGCGCGTGCTGCACGACGAGGCGAAGCGCCGTGGGCTGTCGATCATGCCGGACTGCGGGCTCGCCCCCGGCATGGTGAACATCCTGGCGCAGGCCGGGATCGACCACTTCGATGAGGCGGTGTCGGTGAAGATCCGGGTCGGCGGGCTGCCGCAGCAGCCGCGTCCCCCGCTCAACTACCAGATCGTCTACTCGATGGAGGGCGTCCTCGACTACTACACCACCCTCAGCGTCGTACTCGAGGACGGCAAGCTCGTGCAGAAGAAGGCGCTCTCCGAGCTCGAGGACGTGGATTTCCCCGAGCCGGTCGGTACGCTCGAGGCATTCCATACCGCCGGCGGCATTTCGACCATGCCCTACCGGTACCAGAATCAGATCCCCCACATGGAGTACAAGACGCTGCGCTATCCGGGTCACGCCAAGATCATGGAGGCCGTGCGCGAGTTGGGGCTGTTGAGTCTGGATCCGGTTGAGATCGACGGAAACAAGGTGGTGCCCCGGGACTTCTTCATCCGGGTGGTGTCGCCGCGGCTGCGGGCGCCGCGCGGCCACGACCTCGTGGCACTCCGCGTCGAGGTCGAGGGCTCGAAGGCCGGCAAGTCGGGCGGCGTCCGGTTCGACCTGCTGGACTACTACGACGCCGACCACGGTGTGACCGCGATGATGCGTACGACGGGCTACTCCCTCGCTATCACCTCGCTGATGCAGGTCGACGGTCGCGTGACCGAGCACGGCGTGACCACGCCCGACGAGGGCATGCCGGCCGAGGCATACATCGAGGAGTTGGCGGGGCACGGCATCAACATCGAGAAGAGCGTGACCTGAACCTCGGCGAGGGCGACTTCGTCGTGGCGATCCTGGCCAACCGCCCGCACCGCGCCCGGACTCGCTTTCGCCCGGGCAGAGCCCCCCTGTAAGTTGCCGCACTGGGACTTCGGGAGGCCGTCGTGGAAGCGAACCAGCGTCTGGACGAAGCGCGTCGGGAGGCCATCACCCGCCTGGCTTCCGCGTGGGGGCGGGGCGAAGACGGTGCGCTGGACCGGCTGATCGAAGCCGTGTACGACGATCTGCGCGTCCTCGCCCGGCCTCGAGACGCAGCGCACCGAGCCGGCGCGGGAGCTGTTGGGCTGGAGCTGGGAGGGCCTCGACGCCTACTACCCCTTCGCCGGCGATCGAGAGATGACGTCGCGC
>JAHHMJ010000525.1 GCA_018678395.1 Gemmatimonadota bacterium
GAGCAGTGGGATCGTCTCACCGCCTCCGACACCCCGGTCATCACCGTCGGCACCGCGACCTGCGGCCGCTCCGCCGGCGCACTCGACACGCTTGACGTCCTTCGCGGCGAGCTGGCCGGACGCGACCTCGAGGTCCGCTTCGTCGAGGTAGGCTGCCTCGGCCCGTGCTACGCGGAACCGCTGGTCACCGTCTCCCTGCCCGGAGCGGCGACAGTGTGTTTCGCATCGGTCGACCTCAAGGGTGCGCGCAAGATCGCGGCCTACGTCGCGGGCGGAGAACTACCCGAAGATCTCGCGCTCGCCACGACCGGTCCCGACTCGATCCCCGGCATTCCGGACCTGATGGACACGCCCGTGATGAAGGGGCAGGTGCGGCGGGTCCTCCGAAACTGCGGCGTCGTCGATCCCGGCGACATCGGGCACAGCCTCGCCAGGGGTGCGTACAGCGGTCTGCAGCGGGCGATCGAGCTCGAGGGCGACGCGCGGATCGCGGAGCTCGAGCGGTCGGGTTTGCGCGGCCGCGGCGGCGCGGGGTTCCCCGTATCGCGGAAGTGGAACTTCTGCATCGACGCGCCGGGCGACACCCGGTACGTCATCTGCAACGCCGACGAGGGCGATCCGGGCGCGTTCATGAACCGCTCGCTCCTGGAAGGCGATCCGCACGCGGTGCTGGAGGGGATGATCATCGCCGGCCTCACCATCGGGGCCGTCGAGGGGTTCATCTATTGCCGCGCCGAGTACCCGCTGGCACTGGAGCGACTCGCGGTCGCCATCGAGCAGGCGGAGCAGGCGGGCTTCCTCGGCCCCGACGCACTGGGTCCGGGCCGCCCGTTCCGGATCAAGGTCAAGGAGGGTGCGGGCGCGTTCGTCTGCGGCGAAGAGACCGCCCTGATCGCCTCCCTGGAGGGACGCCGCGGCATGCCTCGCCCCCGCCCGCCCTTCCCCGCGGTCAGCGGGCTCTGGGGCTGCCCCACCGTCATCAACAACGTCGAGACCCTCGCGTCGGTTGCGCTCATCTTTCAGCACGGCGCCGACTGGTATGCCGAGTATGGCACCGCCAGGAGCAAGGGCACCAAGACCTTCGCCCTGGTCGGCAACGTGAAGCGGCCCGGCCTCGTCGAGGTACCGCTCGGCACGACGCTGCGGGAGATGATCTTCGACATTGGTGGCGGAATCTCGAGTGGTCACCAGTTCAAGGCGGTCCAGACCGGGGGTCCGTCGGGAGGCTGCCTGCCCGAGGACAAGCTGGACATCCCGGTGGACTACGAGTCGCTCCAGGAGGCGGGAACCATCATGGGGTCCGGCGGCATCGTCGTGATGGACGAGCGGACCTGCATGGTCGACTTCGCACGGTACTTCCTCGACTTCGCGGCGGACGAGTCCTGCGGCGAGTGTGGTCCTTGCCGGCTCGGCACCCGGCAGCTGCTTCGCATCCTGGAGGACATCACCCAGGGCAAGGGCAGCGCGTCCGACATGGAGCTGCTCGAGGGACTGAGCCACAACGTCATGCGGGGATCGCTCTGCGGGCTCGGCCAGACCGCGCCGAATCCGGTGCTCACGACGCTCCGTTACTTCCGCGACGAGTACGTGGCGCACATCGAGTCGCGGACCTGCCCGGCGCTGGCCTGCCGCGACTTCATTGCCTTCGAAATCGACGAAGAGATGTGCAACGGGTGCACCGCCTGCGCCGTGCTCTGCCCGGTGGACGGCATCACGGGCGATCGCGATCACCTCCACGAAATCAACGCGGCCGTCTGCATCAAGTGCGGCGTCTGCAGCGACACCTGCAGCTTCGGTGCCGTGGAAACCGTGAGCGCCAGGCCGTGAGCGGGAAGATCGAAGTCTCCATCGACGGATCGGCCGTCGCGGTCGACTCCTCGGCGACGGTGCTGGAAGCGGCGCTGGAGCGCGACCTTTTCATCCCGCACTTGTGCCACCATCAGGACCTCGAGCCGGCCGGCGTCTGCCGCCTCTGCCTGGTGGAGGTGGATGGACGCCTGGTGACCGCCTGCAACGCGCCGGTGACCGAGGGAGCCGAGATCCGGACCGACACCGAAGCGGTGAAGGAGACGAGGCTCGGAGCCGTGGAGCTCCTGCTCGTCAACCACCACCGCGGCACGGTCGACTGCGAGGAGGGCGACGCCTGCGAGCTGAGTGCGATCGCGCGTTTCGTAGGCGTCGACGAGACGCGCCTCGACCGGTATCGGCGACCGGACCGGTTGCTTGCCACGGACACCTCGAACCCCTTCTTCGAGTTCGACCCGAACATCTGCGTACTCTGCGGAATCTGCGCGCGCACCTGCGACGAGATCGTCGGGGTAGCGGCCATCGACTTCGTGCATCGCGGGTTCGACACGACCATCGGAAGCGCGCCGGGCCAGCAGTGGATCAACTCAGACTGCGTCTCCTGCGGCGAGTGCGTCGTCCGCTGCCCGACCGGTTCGCTCTCGTTTACCGGTTTCGAGATCCCCGAGCGCGAGGTGACGACGACCTGCACCTACTGCGGTTGCGGGTGCGGCATCCACCTGGGTGTTTCCGGTGACCGGCTCGTGTCGGCCCGCGGGGAGCGCGAAAACCCGTCCAACGAAGGCCGTCTGTGCGTGAAGGGCCGGTTCGGATTCACCTTCGTGAACTCCCCGGATCGGCTGACGACGCCGCTCATCCGGCGAAACGGCACGCTGGAGGAGGCGACCTGGGACGAGGCGCTCGACCTGGTGGCGGAGCGGTTCTCGGCCTCCCGCGGCGACGCCTTCGCCGCCATCGCCTCGGCGAAGCTCACCAACGAAGAGAACTACGTCATCCAGAAGTTCTCGCGCGCCGTCATGGGCACCAACAGCGTCGACCACTGCGCGCGCCTGTGCCATTCGCCCTCGGTCGCCGGACTGGTGCAGAGCTTCGGCAGCGGGGCGATGACGAGTTCGTCGAAGGACCTCGGCGATGCGCGCTGTATCCTCGCCATTGGGACCAACACGACCGCTGCGCATCCCATCATCGGGCTGCAGGTCATGCGGTCGATCCGGGCGGGCGGGAAGCTGATCGTGGCCAACCCTCGTGAGATCGAGCTCGCCCGCTACGCGGACCTCCACATCCAGCACCGGGCGGGGAGCGACGTCGCGCTGCTCATGGG
>JAHHMJ010000415.1 GCA_018678395.1 Gemmatimonadota bacterium
CCTTGCGCCCGACACCCCACCGCCGCCGGCGTCCCCCTCGCACGTACGCACGTTCACACGTACGCGGCGACACCGATCGCCGCTCCCCCCATCCCGACGAGCCACGACTCCATGCGCCTCCTCGTCCTCCGCACGACCCCGTTCCTCGCCGCCGCAGCACTCTGGGTCGTCACGCCGGTCCCCGCCGCGGCCCAGGACACCCCCGCCGCGACGGACAACGCGTCCGCCCCCCGTCCCATGACCGTCGACGACGCTCTCGACATGGTCTCGGTGGGCAGCCCGCTGATCTCGCCCGACGGGAGCTGGGTGCTCTACTCGAAGCGCACGCTCGACTGGGACGAGAACGAGTACACGACCGAGTACTGGCGCGTCTCGGCCGACGGTGAGGATCGCTACGAGTTCATCGGCGAGGACGGTGGCAGCGGCTTCCAGTTCTCCCCACAGGGCACATACCTGAGCTTCCGACGCCCGGTGGGCGAGGGCCCGAGCCGCGCCCAGCAGATCTTCGTCATGCGGATGACGGGCGGCGAGGCGTACCAGCTCACCGAGCACGACGTGAGCATCGCGGCCTACGAGTGGGCCGACGACGAGTCCCGGCTCTACTTTCAGGCCGACGACGAGAAGCCGGACACCATCGCCGCCGAGGAGCGGAAGGGCGCCGATGCGATCTTCGTCGACGAGGGGCCCAACGGGCAGCAGGCGGACCAGTGGCAGAACCTCTGGGTGTTCGACCTCGAGTCCGAGGAGTCCCGCCAGATCACCGACGAGGAGTTCCTCATCGGCAGTTGGGACGTAGCCCCCGACGGCGAGCAGATCGCCCTCACGGCGCGCTATCAGAACCGCCGCAACGACGCCTACCTGAACGAGATCTACCTCGCCGACGTCGATGACGGTGAGCTGAGGCGCATCACCGAGAATGGGGCGCCCGAAGGCGGCGTCTCGTGGGCTCCCGACGGCTCGACGATTCTCTTCACGGCGGCCGACGACGAAGAGTGGATGAACCGCAACACGAAGCTATGGCTGCTCGATCCCGAGTCGGGCGAGCACCGGCTGATCTCGGGCGCCTTCGAGGGGTCCCCGGGCAATCCCACGTGGACCGAGGACTCACAGCGCATCCTCTTCAGCGGACAGCAGGGCACCGACACCAACGTGTTCGCGCTCGACGTGGCGTCGGGCGCGATCGAGCAGGTCACCGACGTCGAGGGCACGCTGAGCCCGGGCTCGTTCTCGAAGGACCGCACCCGCTACGCCTACACCTTCACCGACTACCGCACCCCGGGCGACGTCTGGCTCGGGCACGTGGACGGCTCGGATCCGGTGCGCCTCACCGACGCCAATCCCCAGGTGTCGTAGTGGCTGCTGGCCGACATGCAGGTCATCGACTGGGAGAGCGTCGGCGACTTCACCATCGAGGGACTGCTGCACCTCCCGCCCGGCTACGAAGAGGGCGACGAGCTGCCGCTCATGCTCAACATCCACGGGGGACCGGCGGGCGTGTTCAGCAACAGCTTCCGTGCGATGTACCACATCTACGCGGGGCTGGGCTACGCGTCGCTGTCGCCCAACGTGCGCGGGAGCCGCAGCTACTCCGACGAACTGCGCGAGGGCAACACGGTCCAGCAGGGTGACGGTATCGGCTTCGGCGACTACCAGGACCTGCTGCACGGCGTCGATCAGCTGATCGACCAGGGCATCGCCGATCCCGAGCGCCTCGCGCTGCGGGGATGGAGCTACGGCGGGATTCTCGGGGGCTGGACCGTCACCCAGACCGACCGTTTCAAGGCCGCGTCGATCGGGGCGGGGGTCTACGACTGGACCTCGGAGTACGGTCCGGGCTTCAACAACGACGTGCGGCTCTGGCACATCGGCGGCACCCCCTGGGACAACCCCGAGGCGTGGCGTAATCAGAGCGCGCTCACGCACGTGGCCAACGTCACGACGCCGACGCTGCTGATCCACGGCATCAACGACACGACCGACACCGAGCAGCAGAGCATGATGTTCTATGCGGCGATTCGGGACATCGGCAAGGCTCCGGTGCGCTACCTGCGCTTCCCACGCGAGCCCCACGGATTCCGCGAGCCCCGGCACCAACGCACTCGGGACGTCGAGGAGATCCGCTGGATGCAACAGCACATCCTGGGGCTCGAGTGGACTCCGTGGCAGCGGCCCACGGAGAAGAACGACGACGAGAAGAAGGTCATCTCGTAGGGACTCGTCGCTTCGTCAGTCGACCCGACTACGCCCCGTCGGCTCGGCCCTGACCCGATACGCGAAGGCGTTCGCGCCGACGAATTTCCTCACCTTCACGGTGAAGTACCAGCCGTAGGAGTTGGGGATGTTCACGGTCTGCGTCTCGCCGACGTTGGCCAGGCCGTTGTCGAACTCGATGACGCGGACGCGCGTGTAGTTCCCCGGGTTGTCCCACGGAGCCTTGCAGACCACGACCTCAGCGCGCTGCCGGCCGTCGACCTTGGTGATCGTGATGCGGGCGCGGTTGTGCGTCAGGTTCGGTGGCGTAATGAACATGCGGGTCGTGCCCACGACCGGCGTGATGCGGCCGGTCTCGGTGCCGGGCAGGTCGAGGACCTGAGGGCCGATCTGCGACCAGGGTCCGCTCTGCACCATCCCGACCAGACCGTTGACTGCGTTCTCCATCACCTCGCCCACCATCTGACTCGGTGTTTTTCCGGTCGCCACACGGGTCGCCTGAGCGCCGAGCGATCCTCGCTCCGAGGTTCGGACCAGGCTTCCGGCCGCGTCG
>JAHHMJ010000285.1 GCA_018678395.1 Gemmatimonadota bacterium
TCTCGGGAGACCCCGACGCCCTCTGACACGGGGTGCGGGCTCGACCGGTCTCGGGTCATGCTCCTTCACCACGCTTGACGTTACGGTAGGTCCTCGGAAGCTTTCAGGGTCGTTCTCGCGACCGCATACGGCCGGCTTCCCTCGGGGGAGCCGGCCGGTTCGTCCTGATGAGAGGCCTGCCATGTCCCCCACAACCGCGCTCGTGCACCGCGTTCGTCGGGGGAGCCTCGTTCTTACCCTCGGGTTCGTGGTTGCCGCGATCGGACCCTCCGAGGCGGTCGGGCAGGTGCCCGCGGTGAAGACCGACATCCAGGGTCTCGAGGCCTTTCAATGCTCCGTTCTGGGAGTCCCCGATCCGGCCTCGGCCGAGGAGTCCGCGCAGGCCGTGCAACTCGGGTCCACCGCCAGCCAGGCCGTGGTGCTCGGAGATCTGGCGCGCGCTCGGGAATTGCTGGCGCGGGCCGTTTCGCTCGACCCGGGCTCCGCGGGTCTCGCGTACCAGTTCGGGCGGGTTCTCGAAGATCTCGGTGAGACTCGGGACGCGGTTCTTCAGTATTGTCGGGCGCTCGCGTTCGGTGCCGCGGGCGAGGAGGCCCTCGATGCGCGCAGTCGGGTCGACGCGTATGCGAACGCGACACGGCGTCGGATCGCTTCCGAGGCGATTCAGGCGTTCGCTGACGGGGTCGCGGCCGCCGGCTTGCGGCGCTGGGGCGATGCACTGGCTGCCTTCGAGGCCGCGGCTGCGGCTCACGCGGACTTCCCCGAGGCGCACTACAACCAGGGCGTGGCGCTGGAGGCGCTCGGCCGGGAACTCGAGGCCGCCGAGGCGTACCGTCGCTACCTGGATATGGGCCCGGACCCCGCCGACGCGATTCAGGTCTCGGAGAGGATCGGTCAGCTTCAGGTCGTTCCCGCATCGGGTGCCAGCGCGGGCTCGGCTCTGGCCCTGGGCATGCTCCTCCCCGGGGGCGGGCAGTTCTACACCGGTCGTCCGTTGGGAGGCGTCGCCCTGCTGGCGCTGGCGGGTGGTGCTGCGGCCGCCGGGTTCCTGATCGAGGAGACCGACATTCGCTGCCTGAATGCGGTCGAGCCGGGACAGGCGTGCCCGCCGGCCCAGATCATCGGCCGCAATACCACGCGCCCGTACCTCACGTACGGGCTCGCGGGCGCAGGAGCGCTGATGCTCGCCGGTGCTTTGGAGGCATTCTTCCACGCCCGGGGATTGGATGAGGTCGAGGTGGCGTCGTTCGGGGATCGATCCCGCTTGCTGGGACCGTCCGTGCGGGCACGAGGGCTGCGCGCGGACGTGCGGTTCTTCCGGGTGACCTTCTGACTCCGGGCGCGACGCTCCGGGTCGAGAGGGCCGAAGTCGCCCCACGTCAGCGGTGGGGCAGCGCGATCGGTCGGATCGGGTGGGCGGTCGCCGGGCTGTGCGCCCTCGCGGTCGCAGGGTGCGAGACCGTCACCGTGGTGGTGGTCGAGCTGGATCGTGTGCGGGTCGAGCCCGCGTCTCGAACCCTCGTCGAGGGTGAGTCGTTCGCCGCCACGGCGACGCCGCTTGGACCGGACGGCGAGGTCCTTTCGGGCCGTTCGATCGTCTGGTCCACGTCGGATCCCTCGGTGGCGACGCTCTCCGGGACGGCCGGCAGCCAGGTCACGGTGACGGCGCAGAGCGTCGGAACCGCACGCATCGAGGCGACGTCGGAGGGGCGCAGGGGGGCGGTGACGGTCGATGTGCTCGAAGGGCCGTCTCTGGTGCTCTCCACGTCGCGGGTCGACCTCGTCGGCCGACAGGGCCAGCTGGCGCCGAGCGTCGAAGTCGGTATCGCGAATGGTGGCAACGGCTCGATCTCCGGACTGCAGTCCAGCGTCGAATACCGCCCCGGAGCCGTCGGCTGGCTGACGGTCGGCCTGAACGGAACGACGGTGCCGACGACGGCCACGCTGGTGGCCTCCGGCGTCGGTCTGCCGGTGGGCAAGGTGGAAGCGGTGGTGCGGATCACGTCGCCCGACGCCGGCGGCCTGTCGGCGTCCGTCAACGTGGTGTTCGAGGTCCAACGACCTCCGCCGACGATCGACCTCGCCTCGAACACCGTAGGTCTGGGTGCGTCGTTCGGGAATCCGGTTCCCGCCACCGCATCCGTCCCTGTCGTGAACGGTGGTGGCGGCACGCTGACGGGGCTGGCCGCTCAGGTCGAGTACCCGGCGGGAGGCCGGCAGGGTTGGCTGACGGCTACTCTGTCGGGGTCCACCGCGCCCGCCACGCTGGGCGTCTCCGCGCTCGCGACCGGGTTGCCGATCGGCGTATACACGGCGCGTGTAGCCGTGGCGTCCCCGGTTGCCGAGGTGAGTCCCGTGTACCTCGACGTCAGCTTCCAGGTGGCTCCTCCGGGTGGGGTGCCGTGAGGTCGAAGCTGCGAGGGTCCGGTGCGAGGGCGCTCCGTGCGGTCGTCGTGGCCTCTGCCGTGGCGTGGGGTGGGTGCGGTTCCGAGACCGTCAGCAGCGTCGAGGTGACGTCCGTCACGCTGAGGCCCGGCTCCGTGACCCTCATCGTCGGCGACAGCAGGCGCTTCACCGCTGACATCCGGGACCAGGACGGCAATGTGGTACCGTCGACGATCGTGACGTGGTCGGCGACGCCCGCTTCCGTGATCACCGTCGACGACGCCGGCCTCGTCCAGGCCGTCGGCGCCGGCGCCGGAACGGTCCGGGCGACGGCTCAAGGCGTGTCCGGATCGGCATCGATTACGGTCGAGCCCCCGCCGACCATCGCCGTGTCGT
>JAHHMJ010000468.1 GCA_018678395.1 Gemmatimonadota bacterium
GGAAGGCATTCCGCAACGAAATCACCCCCGGGAACTTCATCTTCCGGACGCGTGAGTTCGAGCAGATGGAGCTGCAGTTCTTCGTCGAACCCGGATCGGACGACGAGTGGTTCGACCGGTGGCTCGAGGCGCGTCTCGAGTGGCATCGGTCGCTCGGCATCCGCGACGAAAAGCTGCGGGTGCATCCGCACGGTCCCGACGAACTCGCCCACTACGCCAAGAAGGCCGTGGACATCGAGTACGAGTACCCCTTCGGCTGGAAGGAATTCGAGGGGGTCCACAACCGGACCGACTTCGACCTCGGGCGTCACCAGGAGTTCTCGGGCAAGCGGCTCGAGTACATCGAGCCGGGCACCAATCGCCGCTTCCTGCCCTACGTGATCGAGACCGCGGTCGGCGTCGATCGCACCATGCTGGTGGCCCTGTGCGACGCCTACCGTGAGGAGAACGTGGACGGCGACGAGCGTACGGTGCTCGCCCTGCATCCGCGGTTGGCCCCGCTGAAGGCCGCCGTCTTCCCGCTCGTGAAGAAGGACGGGCTGCCCGAGGTCGCGCGCCGGCTGCACGAGGGACTGCGGAAGGCGTCGATCCCTTCGTTCTACGACGAGGCGGGTTCGATCGGTCGCCGCTACCGGCGACAGGACGAGGCGGGAACGCCGTGGTGCATCACCGTCGACGGCCAGACGCTCGAAGACGACTCGGTCACCATTCGCGATCGCGACTCCCTGGAGCAGGTCCGCGTGGGGTTGGAGCAGGTCCGCGGCTGGATCCAGGACCGACTCGAAGGCTAGCGCACCTCGGTTGCCGCGCGAGCACGGCCCCGGTAGCGTGACGCGTCTCACCCTCCTCCGACGGAGTCCCCGTTGAGCGCAGCCTCCAAGTCCGCCGTCTTCAGTTCTCGCTGGGGCATGCTCCTCGCCATGCTCGGCATGGCGGTCGGCACCGGCAATATCTGGCGCTTTCCGCGGATCGCCGCGTCGAACGGCGGGGGCAGCTTCCTGGTCGCGTGGGTCGTCTTCCTGCTGATCTGGTCGATTCCCCTGCTGATCCTCGAGTTCGGGCTGGGCAAGGGGACCCGGCGCGGGCCCGTCGGGGCGCTGGTGGCGACCATCGGTGAGAAGTTCGCCTGGATGGGCGCGTGGATCGCCTTCACGGCCACGGCGATCATGTTCTACTACAGCGTCGTCATGGGCTGGACGATGCGGTTCTTCTGGGCCACGGTCACCGGCGAGATCCCGACCGCGGTCCCGGGGGCCTTCTGGGAGGGGTTCGCGGGGACGCCGAACGCGCTGCTCACGCACACTCTCGCCGTCGGCCTCGGGGTGTTCGTCGTGGCGTGGGGGGTGCGCGGCATCGAGATGGCCGCCCGGATCCTGATCCCGTCGCTCATCTTGCTGGTCGTCGTCCTCGCCATCAAGGCGCTCACGCTGCCGGGCGCCGCGGACGGACTCGCATTCCTGTTCACGCCGGATTGGAGCGCGCTCGCCGACTACGAGATCTGGCTCCAGGCACTCACACAGAACGCGTGGGACACGGGTGCCGGTTGGGGGCTGGTGCTCACCTATGCGATCTACATGCGCAAGAAGGAAGACACCGCGCTCAACGCCTTCGTCATCGGGTTCGGCAACAACTCGATGTCGCTTCTGGCGGGGATCATGGTGTTGTGCACCGTCTTCTCGGTCATGCCGGAGGCGGCGGGCGAGATCGTGGGCGCCGGCAACGAGGGCCTCACCTTCATCTGGGTGCCGCAGCTCTTCGCCCAGATCCCGGGTGGACAGTTCTTCATGGGATTGTTCTTCCTCGCCCTGTCGTTCGCGGCCTGGACGAGTCTCGTGGCGATGATCGAACTGGCCAGCCGAATCCTCATGGACCTCGGTATCGGCCGCGGCACCGCCATCGCGCTGGTGGGTGTGTCCGGGCTGCTCTTCGGGGCCCCGTCGGCGCTCAACATGGACGTCTTCGCCAACCAGGACTGGGTCTGGGGCGTCGGGCTGATGTTGAGCGGGTTCTTCTTCGCCTTCGCCGTGCTCCGCTACGGCGTCACCGAATGGCGGGAGACCTTCATCAACCACACGCACTCCGACGTGCGCATCGGCGCGTGGTGGGACTGGGCGATCCGGTTCGTGGTCGTGCAGGCGGTCGTGCTGATGATCTGGTGGCTGTGGAACGCCCGGGGTGACGACCCGGTGTCCACGTGGACGCTCTTCTCGCCCTACAACGTCGGCACCGTGCTGATTCAGTGGGGCATCGCGCTCACCGTGTTCATCGCGCTGAACGGCTGGATGGTTCGGCGCCTCAAAGCGCACGACGTCGGGCGTCCGGACGCGCGGGCGCGGGACCACGTGGGGCCGGACGAGGACTTCCACGCGCCGTGACGCGTCGGGGAGCGTGAACCGGCCCGCTCGCGGAGGCCCGGCTCGGGCACGCCGCGCATGAAGTTCGACGTCTTCCAGCGCACCGCCGAAGCCGCCTTCGAGGCGATCCCCGCGGAGTATCGGGTCGGCATCGACGGTCTCGTGGTGTCGCGTGAGGCGCTGCCGCACCCCGAGTTGCCCGACATCTGGACGCTGGGGATGTGCGACACCGAGTCGTATCCGTCGGACTGGGTGGGTCCGGAGACGACCCGCTCGGTCGTGATCCTCTACTGGGGCAGCTTTCGGAACCTGTCGCGCCTCGATCCGGACTTCGACTGGGAAGCCGAGATCCACGAGACCGTCGAGCACGAAGTTCGCCACCACCTCGAATGGCTGGCGGGCCACGACGATCTCGGCGATGTCGACTACGCGATGGACGAGAGCTTCAAGCGGGCCGACGGCCAGGCGTGGGATCCCTGGTTCTTCCAGAAGGGCGAGCCGCTGAGACGTCGGGCATACGCCGTCGAGGACCAGCTCTTCATCGAGATGGAGATCGCCGAGGACGAGTTCGAGGCCGCCGACGACCTCGTCTTCGATTGGGACGGACGCCGCTGGGGCGTCGCGAAGCCGAACGAACTGGGCGACCTGCATTTCGTCTGGGTCGAGGGCGTGGTGCCGGCGCCCCGATCTCTCGAACTGGTGCTCGTCCGCCGCGTCGGGTGGTGGGATCGGGTTCGCCGGTGGGTGAAGGGCGAGGGCCCGCGGGTACTGGAGAGCGAGGGCCACGCGACCCCCGTCGACCCGCAGTCGGGTCCCGCCTAGCTTCCAGAATGCCACTCCACGACCAGTACCTGCGCCGAACACCGTACGAACGGTTCCTGCCGGACGAGACCTTTCCGGAGCGCCACTTCCCGGCGATTCGGGCCGAGTCCGAGCGCCGTGGGATCGGGCTTGCCGATCCCGGCGCCTTCGCGATGCTCGAGTCGGCGTCGGAGGCGCTCGGTGAACTGCGCACCGAGGGCGAATCGACGGATACGCTGGCACGGCACGCGCTGATGCTCTTCCACGCCTTCCATCACCACGCCGCGGGAGCCCCGAACTACCTCCTCGAGACCCCCGTGCTCCGGCTGGTGGCCGACGCGGAGCCCTGGTCCGTCGGGGCGGACGCCGGCGAACTCGAGGCGTCCGTGTATCTGCAGCTTCCCCAGCATCTGGTCTGGGCGCGCGAGGGCGACGGGCCGCCGTCGTCGATCGACGGCCTGTTCCGGACGGTGACCGACGACGGGCGGGTGCACGTCATGGCGGTTGCCGGGGTCGTGGGAGAACGGCCCGGCTTCACCGTGATTCCGGTCGCGGGCGCGCCGCTTTCCGACGAGGCCGAGTGGGTGAGCGCCGGCATGCGCGGTGAGGCGCGCGATTTCTCGACCGAGATTCCGGGCGCCGAACTCGAGCGGCTCTACGAGATCCGGACCGCCGGCGAGATGCTCAAGCTGGTCGCGCGGGCCGCCCGTGTGGTTGTGAGAGACCGGGTGGCGACGAGCGAGGCGGCACCTGCCGAGACCCCGGCGGGGGGCCCTCCCGCCTCGACCCTGCCGGGCCTGCGCATCGGACTGGGGGACGGCTGATGCCGCTCATGCGACGCCCGCAGGGCCGCGTGCGGGCGTTGCGCCGTCCACCATCTCTGCCCCTCTTCACGAATCTGACTCCTTCGACCCCGTGACCATGCCCGACCGCGCCGCTGCCCTGGCCCTGCTCGAAGAGTGGGTCGACAACGAAGCCCTCCGCCTCCACATGCGCTCCGTCGAAGCCGCCGTGCGGCACTACGCCCGGCTGCGCGGGGCGGATCCCGAGTCGTGGGGCCTCGCGGGACTCCTGCATGATCTCGATTGGGAGAAGTATCCGGACACCCACCCGGTGACCGCGGTCGACCACCTGCGCGAAGCCGGGTACCCGGAGGAGGTGCTCCGCGCGATTCTGGCGCACCGGCCCGACTACACCGGCGTGGAGCCGGAGACCGAACTCGATCGCGTCCTGTACGCCTGCGACGAGTTGGCCGGCCTGGTCTACGCCTGCTGCCTCGTCCGGCCCAACGGCATCGACGACCTGGCCCCGAAGTCGGTCACGAAGAAGCTCAAGGATCGTGCCTTCGCCGCCGGTGTGAATCGGGACGACGTCGCGCGGGGCGTCGAGCTGATCGGTCTCGAGCGGAGCGAGCACATCCAGAACGTCATCGACGGGATGCGCGCGGTGGCCGAAGATCTGCGCATCCGCGGGGTCGACGTCCGCCGCGATTGACGGGAACGGCGCCCGGGTCCGGGGATACCATTACGCATGAACGCTTTCCGCTCACCTCTGGGGTTCGGCATCGCCGCGTTGGCCGCGTTGGCCGCGTTGGGCCCGGCATCGACGTCCGTCGCGGCGCAGGACGACGTCGAGATGCTGGGTCGTCCCTACGGTGCGCGGCCGCCCGCGGCCTACTACGAGCTGAAGGCGCGGC
>JAHHMJ010000515.1 GCA_018678395.1 Gemmatimonadota bacterium
CCGTGACGTCGAGGACCGCGTCGTCGCGACCGCCGTCACCGGCAACGCGGGTCGCTTCACCTTCTCGGGCCTCGAACAGGGCGCCTACCGCGTTCGCTTCGTCGCCCCCGAGCTCGCCGGGCTCGATCCCCTCTTCGACGCGCTCGAGCCGGTCGAGTGGGACGTGGCGCTGTCGTCGGATCCGGTCGAACTCGTCTTCGCAGTCGTCGGGCTCGTGCCGGCGCGCATCACGGGTACCGTGACCTGTGGGGGAGCACCGGCCGCCGATGTGGCGGTGCGTGTCATCGGTGGAGAGACCGATGCGACCGCGACGACGGATGAAGCCGGGATCTTCACGGCCCTCGACCTGTTGCCCGGAACGTACGCGGTGATTCCGCTTGAAGCCCCCTGTGCGCTCACTCCGCAGTTTCGAGCGGCGACGGTGCGCCCCGGGCAGTTCGTCGATCTGAATTTCGGAGGATAGATGGTCCCACGGTGGGTTCGCCTCCGGGCGGTGGTGTTCGGTGTCGGGGCCCTGGTGGCCTGCGGCGGCGAGGGGCCGACCGATGCCCCCGCCGACGGCGACGACCTGCGGACGCGGGCGGTCGCCGCGGGCCTCGTGTCCCTCCCCGACGCGCCGATCTACCCCGTGGACAATCCGTACGTCGCGGAGCGTGTGGATCTCGGGCACCGTCTCTTCTTCGACCCCATCCTGTCGGGGCCGCTGGATGTCGCCTGTTCGACCTGCCACCTGCCGCGCTTCGCGTTCGCCGACGGGCGCCAGTTCGCGGCGGGCGCCGGCGCGTCGGGGCTGGGTCCAGAGCGGACCGTGCCGGGACCCTGGCCGCTGCGGCCCATGCCCCGCAACAGCCCGGCGGTTTTCAACATCGGGCACTACGGTCGCAACGGCACGACGCCCACGTCGAACGGGACGATGTTCTGGAGCGGCGCCGCATTCGGGCTCGAGGATCAGGTGCTGAACCCGATCGCGGCCGACAACGAGCTTCGGGGCACCACCTACGCCAAGTCGGTCGCCGTCGACAGCGTCCTGGCGCGGCTGCGTGCGCTCGACGGCTACGTGGAGGGCTTCAGGGCCGCATTCCCCGAGATAGTCGCCAGCGTCGGCGATGCTCCCGAGGCGATCATTCGGCACTCGACGCTGCGGCTGGCCCTCGCGGCCTACCTGCGCGAACTCCGGACCCCCGACGCACCGATCGATCGCTGGCTCCGCGGCGACGACGAGGCGCTCGACGCGGCCGAGCGTCGTGGACTCGGGCTCTTCATCGACGAGGCCGGATGCGTCGCCTGTCACGCCGGGCCGCTCCTCAGCGACTTCTCGATGCACGTGATCGGCGCGCGCCAGGAGGGGGTCGGCCGCGACACCACCCGGAACGACGACCTCGGCTGGGGCGAGCACGGCGGCACCCCCTACTCCTTCCGTACGCCTCCGCTGCGACAGGTCGCCGAGACGGCGCCCTACCTGCACGCCGGCACGGCACCGACCCTGCTCGAGCTCCTGCGTTTCAAGAACCGGGGCCGCAGCGAGCATCCCTCGGTAAGCGACGATCGCCTGTCGCCGCACGTGCGGCCGCTGGGGTTGAGTGAGTCGCAGCTGCTCGATCTCGCGACGTTCCTGGAAGCACTCACCGACGACGTCACGGTGCGGGGTCCGCTCTTCCGGGCCCCGCCCTCCGTGCCGAGTGGACTGGAGCCGCCCCGATGAGGATTCGGCGGGCCGGTGCCGCCAGTCTCCTGGTGGCGCTTGGGCTCACGGCGTGCGGCGACGAGGTCGTGGGCCCGGGCGAAGGCGAGACCTTCGAGATTGTCTTCGACGGCCTGGCCCGGGTTCCTGCCGCACAGGGCACCTTCACCGTCTGGGTCCACGACGGGGTCGATACCGTCGCGGTCGGCACGCTCGCTCCCGGCACCGACGCGGAAGACGTCGGTCCTTTCACCTTCACCCTGCCGCTCGCAGGCGCGCGGGGTGTGTTTCTGTCGGTCGAGCCGGCCGCCGACCCCTCGCCGGGACCGTCCGCATCGGTCGTGCTGAAGGGCGCCTTCGACGGCCGCTCGGCCACCCTGGTGGGTGAGGGCGCCCTGACCGACGGCCGCCCCCTCCAAACGGATCCGGGAGCCCATTCCCTCTTCACGACCAGCAACAACTCGCAGGGGTATCCCTCGGCCGAGAATGCGGGGCTGTGGCTCTTCACGCTGACACCCTCGCGCAACGTGCACGGCACGCGCGAGGTGAAGGTGACCCCCCTCGAGCCGGGCTGGACCTACGAGGGGTGGCTCGTGTGGCAGGGTACGCCGAAGGTGTGGATCTCGTACGGCAAGTTCCGGCCCGACGAGACCAGTCTCCTGACCTCGCGGGACGATACGGGAACGGGGCCGTTCGCGGGGCCGGAGGACTTCCGCAATGCGGGCGTCGAGGACGTGCCCGGAGAAGAGTGGACGACCGACGTGGTCGCACGCGAGCTCGGCATCGAGTTGCCCGGCGGATTCGACCTCCCGTTGGAGGTCGACGCGGTCGACGACGCAGGGGACGCGCTATGGCATCATGTGATCAGCATCGAGCCCGCGTTCGACCTCGTCGAGGGCCCGGTCGCGGGGGCGCCGTTCGTCGTGCGACCCTACGAAAACGCGATCGGCGCCGGCGGCCCCGGTGTGCCCCGGACGATCCTGCTCGCCCGTCCCCTTCCCAACGGGATCGTCCGCCCCGTCGGGTGACCCCCCGGAAGTCCCGCAGAACTCCGTAGACGAAGCGTCGAATTGCTTGACGTCACGGGGGTTGAGGCGCATTCTGGCGAAGACGACAGGCACCCTTTCCGTTCCTTCAACTTCGGAGTCGATTCCGACCCTCTTTCGTTCGCACGTAGGCGCAGGACTTCCCACCCCGCCTCCCTCGGGGTGAACCACGTGTTCTCCGGCCGTCGCCGGTCGCCGGCCCAAGCTCAGATCGGAGGATCTCTCTGATGCAATCTCCGAAATACCCATTCCGTAGAGCGTGGTCGCTGGTCGTGGCCCTGCTCGCATTCACCGCCCCCGCGGTCGCGGCCCAGGAAACCGGCCGGATCACGGGTCGGGTGACCGCGGCGTCCACTCTGGCGCCGCTCAGCGGCGCTCAGGTCTCCGTGTCGGCGCTCCGTCTCGGCGCGCTGACCAACGACGACGGTCGCTTCGTGATCTTCAACGTCCCCGTGGGCACGCACACGCTGCGGGTCGATATCATCGGGTACGGCTCCACGGAGCAGCAGGTCACGGTCACGGCGGAGGGTACCGCCACGGCCGACTTCGCGCTCACCGAGACGGCGGTCGCACTCGAAGAACTCGTCGTCACCGGCACGGCCGCCGAAGTCCGCGCCCGGGAGGTCGGCAACTCGCTCGACGCGATCACCTCGCGCGATATCGAGAACATGCCCGTGACCAACCCCGAGAACATCCTCGGCGGTCGGATTCCGGGCGTGACCGTGTCGCAGCCCGGAGGACAGCCAGGCGCAGGTGGCACGATCCGCATCCGCGGCCAGAACACGGCGTCGCAGACTCCCGAGCCGCTCATCTACATCGACGGTGTCCGGGTCTACAACCTGCCGGTATCGGCGGGTGCGAGTGCCCGGGTCGCGTTTTCCCCGCTCCAGGACATCGCCGCCGAGGACATCGAGCGCATCGAGGTCATCAAGGGCGCGTCGGCGACGACGCTGTACGGGACCGAGGCCGCCGGTGGCGTGATCCAGATCTTCACCAAGCGTGGTATCGCGGGCGCGCCCATCTGGGCGGGCGAGATCACGACGGGCGTGGCCAACATGCAGAAGCTCGGCGATCCGGACGATCCGACAGAGCTCTACACACGCTGCGACGCCGATCTGTTCGGCCTGTCGCAGAGCAGCAGCTCGCTGGGTGAGCGGGTCGACTTCGTCGATCCCACCTGCCCCTCGTCGGGCCGCTGGTTCGAAAACGGCGTCCAGCAGCGGTATTCGCTGTCGGTGCGTGGCGGGAGCGAGTCGGTGTCGTACTTCGTATCGGGCAACTACAGCGACGCCGACGGTACCCTGCCCACGCAGAACTCGAAGGACGGGGGCTTCCGGGCCAACGTCGACCTGCGCCCCCTCGACAACCTGTCGGTGGCGCTCAACACGGCCTACACCCGGCGGAGCTCGCGCTTCGTCGAAGACGGCAACAACGGCGACGGCTTCCTGCTGAACGTCGGTCGTGGCACGAACGGCAACTTCAAGGGCGGAAAAGGCGACGACTGTGACGGCGTGAGCGTTCTCTGCGTCTCCAACGCCTACCTCTTCGACTCCGAGAACACGGCGACGAGCGACCGGTACACGACCGGGATGGTCATCACCTATGACGCCACGGACAACATCTCGAACCGCTTCTCGGTCGGCTGGGACTACCTAAACCTGACCTCCGAGCAGTGGGAGCCCTTCGGCTACCTGCGTACGCCGCTCGGAAACTTCTCGAGCACGACCGACACGCGTGAGAAGCTTTCGTTGGACTACACGGGCTCGCTGTCGAACGCCTTCGGATCCCACTTCACCTCGACCTTCTCGTGGGGGGGGCAGATCTTCCGCGACCGCTTCCGCCAGAAGTTCGCGAGCACGGCCGACTTCTCCGGTCCGGGCCGGCCCATCCTGACTTCGGGTGCCGCGGCGCCCGGTATCGGCGATGTGGTTCTGCAGTTCACCAACGCCGGCTTCTTCCTGCAGGAGGTGGTGGGCTACCAGGACCGTCTCTTCCTGACCGCCGGGCTGCGGGTCGACGGAAACTCGGCCTTCGGTGACGACTTCGGGCTGCAGTACTACCCGAAGGTCAGCACCTCGCTGATCCTGTCGGACTACGAGTTCTGGCCGACCGACTTCATCGACACCTTCAAACTCCGCGGCGCGGTCGGCGAGTCGGGCAAGGCGCCCGGCGTGTTCGACAAGCTGCGGACGTGGACTCCCGTGACCGAACAGCCGGGCTCGGGTGGCTTCACGCCGGGCGACGTCGGCAACTCCGAGGTGGGTCCCGAGCGGACCCGTGAGATCGAGTTCGGCTTCGACGCGTCGTTCCTGAACGGACTGTTCGGCCTCGAGTTGACGCACTACCGCACCCGCACCACCGACGCGCTGATTCCCGTGACCCTGCCGCCGTCGAACGGCTTCCTCGCCACGTCGATCCAGAACGTGGGTGAGATCAAGGGGAACGGCACCGAGTTCCAGATCACCGTCAACCCGATCCGGACCGAGGGCCTGGACTGGCGTGTGCAGGCGAATCTGGGCTTCAACGAGAATGAAGCGATCGACCTCGACGGTCAGGAGATCTTCGCCGACAACAAGGCCGGCGTGCGCGAGGGCTATCCCGTACCGTCGTACTTCGGGCGCAAGGTCATGAACCCGGACGAGCTCGCCGAGCCGCAGATCGAGACCGACCAGTACTATGGACCGGTGAACCCCACGCGGATCGTGGGGCTCAACTCGACCCTGACCTTGAACCAGGCGCTGACGCTCGACGTGCTCTTCGAGCATCAGGGCGGTCACTTCCTGCCCCAGTACACGGGCTATCAGAATGGACGTCGGGGCGTGTGGTTCCCCTGCTTCGACGTGCAGGCGGCGCTCGTCGCGCAAGAGAACGGCGACAACGGGCCCGTCGCACAGTACACCGCCGAAGAGCGCGCCAAGTGCCGGATGAACGGCATCGGTGGCTTCAATTCCGATTTCTGGATCGAGTCGGCCGATTTCTGGAAGCTGCGGCAGCTCGCCGTGACCTACCAGCTTCCGACGAACCTGATCGAGTCGTTCGCCTCGCGGGCGAGCGTGACTCTGGCTGGGAGCAACCTGTTCCTCTGGACGGATTACTCCGGGGTCGACCCCGAAGTGGAGGACTTCCGTGACCGCGCCGAGGGTGGCGTGTACGACGGGAACGGGGACTACGGTCGTCGGGAGTACTACAACATCCCGACACCGCGGACCTTCCTGCTCTCCTTCCGCGTCACGTTCTGAGGAGGGCGTACGATGAACAATACGATCAAGAAGTTCCTGACGCTGTCGCTCACTCTGCCGGCATTGGCCTGCTCCGAGGTCCTCACGCTCGACGTCGAGGCTCCCGGACGGATCAACGACGGTGACCTCAACACTCCGGACGCCATCCCCGGCATCATCTCGGGGATGTCGTACGATCTGAGCCAGGCCATCGACGGGGCGCTTCAGGACATCGCGCTCGCGTCGGGCGATCTCTGGCATTCGGGCTCGTACGACTTCGGGACCTACCCTCGGGGGATTCTCCTGCAGGAGCCCGAGGACTGGGACGGCGAGTTCGGCTCGTTCCAGCAGGCGCGCTGGGTGGCCGAGGACGGCCTCCGGCGTATCGCCGGCATTCTGGAGCCCGACGCGTTCGAGCGTAACGCCGACGTGGCGCGGGGCTATCTGCTAGCCGGATTCGCGAACCGCTGGCTCGGCGAGGTGCAGTGCTCGTCGACGATCGACGGCGGCCCCGAGGTACCGCGTACGGAGCACTTCAACCGTGCGGACAGCCTCTTCAGCCGCGCGATCAGCGTGGGCGGGGCGTCCGGCGCAAACGCCATCGTCGAGGCGGCCTACGGTGGGCGCGCCTCCATCCGGGCCTGGCTGGGGAACTGGGCACAGGCCGCGCTCGACGCGCAGCAGGTTGGCGCCGGCTTCGAGTACGTCGCCGTCTTCAGCACCGTGTCGGGTGCCATCGAGAACGACCTCGTCTTCGAGACGAACAACCGGCGGGAGTTCACCGTCTTCAACACCATCTGGGAAACCCAGCCGCAGGACGACCCGCGCGTACCGTGGGAGATCCCGCTCGACAACGCCGGCCAGGTGTTGAAGGGCCAGGACGGCGAGACCGATTTCTATCGGCAGCTGAAGTACCTGGACCAGGACGCCGACGTGCCGTTGACCCACGGTCCCGAGATGCTGATCCTGCGGGCTGAGGCCGCGCTTCGGGACGGCAGCGTGGGCCAGATGACCGGGCTGATCAACCAGGCGCGGGCCGAGTATGGCCTGGACCCGATCGCCGAGCCGGCGACCGTGGCCGATGCATGGCCCGTACTTCGCTTCGAGCGGGCGGCCGTGCTGTGGCTCGAAGGGCGTCGACTCTGGGACCTCCACCGCTGGGAGGCGGAGGGTGGTGCGGTGGCCGACCCGTTCTCACAGGGTCGCGACACCTGTTTCCCGATCTCCGACGAGGAACGTCGGGTGAACCCCAACCTCTCGTGAACGCCTGAGTAGCGGGCAGGGTATGTGAGCGGGGGCGGTCTTCGGGCCGTCCCCGCTTCGTCGTTCTGTCCCCAGCCGTGGAGGAGCCGTCGTGCATCGGACCGTGATGTGGAGTGTGGCCGCACTTGCAGCCCTGTCGATGTCGGGCTGCCACCGCTACGTGGAGATCGCGCCGGAGATGGTGAGCCCGGGTGACGTCATTCGCGTGACCCTCGATCGCCAGGAGGCGTTGCGTCTGGCCGGAGAACGGGGTGAACTCCAGGAGGAACTCACGGGAACTGCGACCCAGCAGACCGACGAGCGCAGGCTCGGCATGTCCTACGTCGGCACGCGCGGCAGCGATTTCCGGGACTACCTGGAGGTCCAGTGGGACGCCGTGCAGCGCGTCGAGGGACAGGAGATCTCGTGGGTACGGACGGCCGGACTCGGAGCGCTGGCCGCCGTGGTTACGGTGGCGATTCTCGAGATCGCCGACGAGTCGGCGGGTCAGGGTGGTGAAGGAGGCGGGATCAACGAGTCCCAGTGGACCCGCATCCCGTTCTGGTCGCTCCGCTGGTAGCGCCGGCGATCCTCGTTCAGTCCCCCGGGCCGACTGCGGCGCGTACCGCGGACACGATGTCCCGCTGAGTCCGCGTCGGCGGATGGATCGTCCCGGGCCGGACGCCTCCTCCGTTCATCGCACCGAAGACCCCCGAGATATCTTGCAGCAGCCGCCGGGTGGTCGCCGGAGCCATGCCGGGCACGCCCGCGTTCAGCCGGCGCATCAGATCGCGCACCTCCAGAAGGAACGCCTCGCGGTCGGCGTAATCGTCGATCGTCAGCGTCGGGACGAGCGGGTCGGCGTGGACGCGCACGGTGCGTGATGCCAAGGTCCCTCGGGCGTCGAGCGTCAGGGTGTAGGTCCCCGGAGCGACGAGGAAGCCGCGGGGTGTGATGGATCGAGCGAGGCGCGGAGCCGTGTGCGGGGCCCAGCGATCCGCTTCGTCATCCATGTCCCAGCGCAGGTCCCAGTTGATGCGATGGGTGCCGGCTTCGGACGGCACCTCGAGGACCTGCACCACCGCTCCTGCTGCATTCGTCACCGTCAGGGTGGCGTCGCCGCCGCCGTCACCGAGCCGGTAGGTGATCTCGGTCCCGTCGCGCGGGTTCTCGCCCGCGTACTCCGCATCCCCCCGATACGACGTGTCCTTCCAGTAGACGAATACCGTCCCGTCGGGGATCGAGAAGAGGTGGACGTCGGCGGACGCGGCCTCGGCGGTCCACTCTGCGAGCGCCTCGGTATCGTCGAGGATCCAGATGCCGCGGCCGTGCGTTCCGATCACGAGATCCTTCTCACGCGGGTGGACGATGAGATCGTCGTAGGCCGTGGTCGGCAGGTTCGGCATCCGGGCCCACGACGCACCGGCGTCGGTCGAGACGAAGAGATGGTGCTCGGTCCCGACGAAGAGCACGTCGGCGTTGTCGGGGTGCTCGACCATGCTCAGAATCGATCCCGAGGGCAGGCCTGCGTGCGCGGGCTGCCACGTCTCACCGAAGTCGTCGGTGCGGAAGAGGTACGGCGCGAAGTCGCCGTCGCGATGTGCATCGAAGGCCGCGTACGCGACGCCGGCCCCACGCGTCGACGGTACCACGCGGCTGACGTATGTGCCGTCCGCGACGCCCTCGACGTTCCCGCTCACCTCCGAGAAGGTGCGCCCACCGTTGCGGGTCACCTGCAGGTTGCCGTCGTCGAAGCCGATCCAGAGCACGCTCGGATCCAGGGGCGACTCTGCGAGGGCCACCGCCTCTCCGAAGCTGCTGGTCCCATCGTTGCGGGAGATGGTCGTGGCGGCCCCGGTCACCCCCATGATCTCGAGGGTGTCGCGGTCGATCTGCCGGGTGAGGTCTTCGCTGCGTGTCCAGCTCGAGCCGCGGTCCCGTGAGATGAAGAGTCGGTTGCCGGCCGCGTACACGGTGTGCGCGTCGTGGCGGGACGCGATCAGCGGCGACGTCCAGTCGAACCGGTACTCCTCTCCGGCCGGGGGCTCGGGCGAGATGTCGACCATGTCGCCCGTGCGGGCGTTCAGCCTGAAATAGTTGCCGCCGTTCGAGGTGCCGTAGGCGATGTCGGGATCGAACGGATTTCCGGCCCAGAACATCCCGTCTCCGAAGCCCACCTGCTGCCAGTCGTCGTTGACGATGCCCGCCCACCGGCGCGTCTCGGACGGGCCGACGAAGGAGTGGTTGTCCTGGAGTCCG
>JAHHMJ010000511.1 GCA_018678395.1 Gemmatimonadota bacterium
TACTACACGGATGCGTACCTGCCCTATCGAGGACCCGAGGCCTGGGGGCGGTGGCGCGGCCTGGTGGCCTCGGGTCTGCGGGCGACGGACCGTCGTCGGGTGGCGCGGGTCCGAGCCCTCGGGGCGATCGGGCCGGCGTCCCGCGTGCTCGACGTCGGCTGCGGCCACCCCACCTTTCTGGAGGCGCTGCAGGGGGAGAGTGGCTGCGAGGCGGTCGGGGTCGACTTCAGCGACGAGGGGTGGCGCGGCGATCCCGCTCGGTGGTCCGGACTCGAACTGCACGCGGGGGAACTGGCCGATGTCGCGCTGACGGGAGCGTTCGATCTCGTCACGATGTGGCACTACCTCGAGCACGACTACGCGCCGGCCGACACGCTCCGGCGGGTACGTGGGCTCGTGGGGGACTCGGCACACCTCGTGATCGAGGTGCCCGACCACGACTCGTGGTCCCGCCGCCGCTACGGCCCCCACTGGGCGGGCTACCACACGCCGCGCCACACCGCGCTCTGGGACCCTTCGACGATGCGGGTGCTTCTCGAGGGGGCGGGCTGGCGGGTGGAATCGATCGAGCCCCTGGGCACGCTCGACCCGTGGACGCTCGTCTGGATGAGCCGCCAGGAGCGGCGGGGCATCGACTGGAGCGCGTCGATGGAGCGCTACTTCGCCGGATTCGTGGCCGGACGGGTCATCTCATGGCCGGTGCTGTCGCGATTGGAGAAGGCCCGTGGCCGGGGCGGCGACGGATTCCTGACTGCCGTGGCGCGTCCCGCCTGAAGGGTCGGCGCCCGCTCGAATTCAGGCGCCTTCGCGCGGCGAAATGTGGAATTGCACGATCTTCCACGCGCCGTCGGTGACGATGCGGGTCTCGGAGTAGCGCCACACCCCCTCCAGCCGGAGGCCACCGGGCAACGTCAGCGCACCCTCCAGCAGTCCGACGGCGACCGACGTGGCGTCGTAGACGACGACGTCGAGGTCACGCAGCTGCACGTCCGCCTGGAAGCCCGCTTCGGCGGTCGCCTCCAGCGCCTCGAGGCTGAAACTCGCGATGACGTCACCCCCGTCCAGGAAGAAACCTCGAGCGTCGGGGTGGTACGCGGCCACGAATTCGGCGTACTCTCCGTTGCGCCACGCGTCGAGCGTGCCGCGGACCGCGGCCTCGACCTCGGCTTCCTGCCCGTGGACGGGGAGTGCGACGAGGAGGACCACCATGCCCCAGACCAGGCTACCGACTCGCTTCATGTTGGCTCTCTCCTCGTGGAACGCTCGCCGCCGCGCCCTCTCCGGGTGGACGGTCTCGTGACGCCCTCCCTACGACCGGACCTCTGAGCGTGTTCCCCACTGCGGCACCATCCCCCCGCAGATCCCGCACCGGCGCGTGGCTCTCGTTGGGGCTCGTGGTCGCCTCGGCCCTCGCCGTGGCCCGCTGGGTCGACCTGACTCCGCGGGTCGAGAGCGACTTCTTCTTCGCGGCGGACGACCCGCAACTGGTCGAAGACCAGGCCGTGCGCGCCCGGTACCGCACCGGCCAGCAGGCCATCCTGCGGGTCGTCGACCCCGGCGCGAGCGCCGCCGACCCCGCCGTGGACCGACGCGAGACCGTCGACCGCATCGAGGCGCTGGCCGATGCTTTCGCCGCCGTCGACGGCGTCGAGCGCGTCTACTCGGCGGCCACGCACGACCCCGACGATCCGCTGTACGGAAGGATTCTGGCGCCCCCGGATCCGGCGGCCTCGAACATCGTGCTGCAGCTCGACGAGACCGACCCCGAGGTGCTCGTGCCGCGCCTCGAGGCGGTGGTCACCGCCCTGGGAGACGGGCTCTCGCCCGTGCTTTCGGGCGCGCCCGTGATCATCGAACAGATCCGCCGGAGCCTCTTCCGGGATCTGCTCGTGTTCACCGGTGCGGCGGTCCTGATGGTGACCCTGCTGGTGGGCTTCCTCTACCGCGATGCGGCGGTGCTCGTCGGCATGTTGGCCGCCAGCGCACTGGCCGTGAACGCGACTCTGCTGGCGGTCCGGTGGATGGGGGTCGCGATCGGGCTGC
>JAHHMJ010000518.1 GCA_018678395.1 Gemmatimonadota bacterium
GCCCCACCCCGTCCACCCCCGTCAACACGGCATTTGTCGCCGAATCCCGCGACGATCCGGATCTCACCATCCGTCTCCCGGGCCGGTTTGGCATCGAATCTGCAACGTGGGAAGTCTCCGCGGGCCCGACTCGCCCACATACCGAGGAGAGATATACGATGATGGACGGATTCAAGGGACGGTTCCTGGCCGCGACGGCGCTGCTGGCCGTGACCGGCGGCTGCGCCACCGTGAAGCAGGATGAGTTCCGGGCGGAGATGGACCGTGTTCGCGCCGAAATGGTCGAGGGCGACGCCGCCGTCGAGAATCGCCTCAACGGCCGCGTCGACGGCGTCGAGACCTCGCTCATGCAGCTCGAGGCGCGCATGGATGCGCTCGAGACCGACCTGATCGCGCTGGGTGCCGAGATGGACGCCACCGTGCAGCGGCTCGAGGCTTCGCTCCGCTTCACGGCTCCGATCCACTTCGGCTTCGACGAGGCCATGGTCGATGCGGACGGTCGCGAGACGCTCGCGCGGTTCGCAGGCGTCGTCGGCGAGCACTACCCGGCGGCCGTCGTGACCGTCGAGGGCTTCACCGATCCCTCGGGCTCCGCCGAGTACAATCTCCGTCTCGGTCAGCGCCGTGCGGACGCCGTGAAGTCGGTTCTGGTCGACGAGGCCGGGATGAGCGGCGAGCAGATCCGCTCCGTCAGCTACGGCGAGGACACGCGCCGTCTGGTCCAGCCCGGTCAGTCCGGGCCCGGACAGCGCGGGATGGCCAACCGCCGCGTGGTGCTCGTGATCGAGCACGCGGGGACGACCCCGGCCGCGATCGTCGCCGGATCGTAGGCGTCACCGGATCGTAGGCGTCGCCGGATCGTAGGCGTCGCCGACGCTACACGACGAAGCGCCCCGGGCCGACACTTCGGCCCGGGGCGCTTTCGCATATCCAGATGCTCGCAACGACCGGAATCGGTACACTGTCACCGTGAAGAGAATCCTGTTCGTCGAGCTCAACGAAGACGGCACGGTCGGTGGATCGCACGGAATCCTGTTCGATCTGGTGACACGACTGCCGAGCGACTTCGAGCCGGTCGTCCTCTTCTACGAGGACAACCCCTGGGTAGGCCGCCTCCGCGGCGAGGGCATCGAGGTCCACGTCTGGGACGCTCGCCGACGTGAAGAGTCCGCGTCTCTGGCGGGATCGCGGTGGAACACCGCAAAGGCCATGGGGGGGTTGATCGCCTATCGGCGCGCGTTCATTCGCGACGCCGATATCGACATGGTGCACCTCAACAATTCGCCGTTCCAGGGCTGGGACGACTGGCTCTTGGCCGCGCGCTGGGCCGGCGTGCCCTGCGTGGTGTACGCGATGGGCGACGCGCACCGGGAGCCGAGCGCCGTGAAGCGCTGGTTCATGCGGCAATTCGACCGGGTCTTCCCGCTCAGCCGCCTCGTGATGCACAGCCTGATCGACAACGAGATCCCGGCGGAGCGAATGGTCCTCACCTACCCGGGTCTCGACCTCGAGGCGCTGTCCGTACGGCCCTACCGGCCTCGCGACGAGGTCCGTGACGAGCTCGGCGTCGAGCCCGGGCAGGTCCTCGCGGTCATGGTGGGCAACGTGCGCCGCTGGAAGGGCCAGCACGTCGTCGTCGAGGGTGTCGGCGGACTCTCCTCCGAGCAGCGCGCGAGACTCGTCCTGCTGCTGGTCGGAGACATCGGCCCCCTGCACGGAGACTACGCCGACGAACTCCGCGCACGCATCGCGGAACTCGGCATCGGCGACACCGTCCGGTTCACGGGTCGGCGAGAGGACGTCCCCGACCTGCTGGAAGCCGCCGACGTGGCAATCCACGCGTCCATCATGCCCGAGCCGTTCGGGCTCGTCGTACTCGAGGGGCTGACCCACGGCTGCGCCGTCGTCGCGGCTGGGGCCGGTGGGCCGGTCGAGATGATCGACGAGAAAGCCGGCCTCCTCTACGACCCCGCGAAACCGGCTGAACTGACCGAGCGGCTCGCGCGTCTCCTCGACGACCCCGAAGGGCGCGCCCGTCTCGGAGCCGCGGCCCGTGTCCGTGCGCGGGACTTCGACATCCGGGACCACGTCCGGCTCATCGTCGAGACCTATCGGGAGCTTCTCGACTGAGCCGCGCCCTCTTCAGAGGTCCGGATTCCCGGCCATGAAGCGCAGCTGAAACCGAAGGGTGTGGATGTGCCAGCCGCGAGGCGAGTCGCGGAGGCCGATGTCGTAGGTTCCGACCAACGTCCGCGTGTTCTCCCCCACCGGATTGCTCCGGTAGTGGTATGCGATCCCGTGGCAGGCCACGTGGGCTTCGTCCTCGTGGATCGTCGAACGGAGGTTGCCGATCTGGTGGTGAACGGCGTCCAGAGACGAGAGCCCCCGCATCCAGGCCGCCACCAGATCGTCCGCACCCATCGTCCCGACGGCGCCCCTCACTGACGACAGCTCGACCTGCAGTTCGTCGTCGAACAGCCGGCGCACGCGTGCCCACTCCCCCTGGTCGATGGCCACGAACAGCTCGACCACCGCACGCTCGGCCGAAGCCTGACGAACCATGGTACGGATCAGTGCGTCCACGAGTCCTCTCCTTCGAGTTCGGTGAGCCAGGCTCCAAGCGCCCGCTCGAAGTACGACGGGCTGAACGAGGTCCAATGGGTGCTTTCGCTCGGCAGCTCGAAGTCCGCCGCCGCCTCGGCGGCGGTCCGCCCGACACGCCGCGCTTCGCGGGCGTGCGCCTCGACCGCGTCGAGAACGGCCACGTATCGCCCGAACGCGTCGGCATCGGACAGTGGCCCGTGCCCCGGTACCAGCACGGAGTCCGGGCCGACGGCGATCGATGCCACCGCCCGACGCAATTCTGAGGGGCGGGCGTCCACGTAGTTCGGGAACATCTCGTTCCAGACCAGATCGCCGCAGAACACGACGGGGGGGGCGTCCAGCTCGACCGTCACGTCGCTCGCCGTGTGCCCCCTGCGTGCGCCGATGCGCACGCGGCGCCCCCCCAGATCGAGCGTATCGTCTTCGTCATCGGGGCGCGCGACGGCGCGTTCGAGCGCACGTGCCATCGGGTCGGCGCGTTCGGGAGCCGCCTCTCGGAGGCCCTCGGTCAACCGGTTCCGGGTCGCCCCGGTCAACCATACCTCGGGCGCGGACTCGTCCACCCCGAAGCCGGGCAGTCCGGCGGAGTGGTCGCCGTGGTAGTGGCTGACGACCACGACGTCGGGCCGGCGCCCCGTCAGCCGCAGGGCCTGGTCCGCCATCCACTCCGCACCGCGCGTCGATGCGAACGCCTCGATCACCGCAACGCCGGATCGACCGGCGACGATCCCGCCGTTGCACAGCGTGGTCCGGTCCGCCATCGGATTCGAGATCATCGCCCAGACCCCGTCGGCGATCTCGACGAGGCTTCCCCACGGCTCCTGGGCCCGCAGGACACCGCCGACGCCGCTGTCTCGAGTCCGCCACGGGATCCCACCCGCACCGAGCATCACCAGGTGCGCGAGACAACCGCCGGCCACACCGAGAAAACGACGACGGCCGACCCCGACCGACGGCGCGGCAGGTTTCGGGAGACGACGGCTGCAATCTGGATCGATCATGGCGGCGGGGTCACGGTTCCGAAGTCGACGGACCCCCACGCTCTCGCGGTACGGCTCACGACGCGCCCGGAGGTTCGGCGGGGACTCTCACTGGATCATGGCGAGGCCCAGGATCCCGGGCAATCGGGACCGGAAGTCTCGGTTTCAGCGTAGAACCCGGTGAGACCCACGACTGGAGAACCCCTTGAATCGGCCGACGCGAACCGCCCTGCTCCTGGTCGCCCTGACCGGCGCCGCATGCGCCGCGCCCACCCAGGGCAGCCCGTTCGGCGCGGGACCGCAAGGAGAGCGCACCATCCGCATCGAAGTGCGCAATCTCAACTTCTCGGACGCCACGCTTCACGCCCTCCGGGGGTCCGAACGCGTGCGACTGGGAATCGTGACGGGGAAGGTGGATCGCAGCTTCGACATCGACTGGACGATCAGCCTCCCGTTGCAGATCGAGATCGATCTACTGGCCGGCGAGCGGTGCACCACCCGTCCCATCAACGTCGACCCGGGTGACGTCATCGTGCTCCAGATCGAGTCGGACCTGCGGCGCTCGGGCGACTGTCTGGCCCCCGGAGCGTCGCCACCGTGAAGCGGTGAGCCACCCGGCGCGGGGGCTCACGTCGGACCCGGTGCGGGGGCTCACGTCGGATCCGGTGCGGGGGCTCACGTCGGACCCGGTGCCGTCGCATCCGGAGCGGCCGCGACCACCGCGACGAGATCGGTGCCACCCGGAAGGGGGGTCCACGATGCCAGCCGGACTCCGGGGAGATCCCCCGAGGCGGCGTGAGCCGACCGAGCGAGCCGCTGATGGCGCTCCTCACCACCCTCCAGCCGCATCTCGGCCAACGCACAACCGGGACGGGTGAGAGCGAGCCCATCCGCGACGGCCCGAGCGACCCTTCCCATGCCCCGGCCGACGGCCTCGGGCTCGCCCGTCCGTCCCGTGCCCAGCAGGACCGTATCGAGACCGAGTCGGCGTGCCTCGGCGAGCGCCGTCTCGACGGCCGCGTCGGGCGGTCCCGCTCGCACGACGCCGACGCGCACCCGATCCTCCGGAGGATCTCCGCCGACTCCGGCGTCGGCGAGACGGTCGCGCACCCCGTGAGAAAGCTCCTCCCACACCCCTTCCTCCCTCAGGTCGCGCTCGAGCGACGGCCCCGCGTGGGGCCGGTACACGATCGGGGTCAGCGAGCCGTCGTCGTCCCCACCCGGATCGATCAACGAGACCGCCAGCACCTCGGCGGGGGATGCTGCCGCACCCAGGCCGCCGCCGTGGAGTCCGTCCAGTCGCTCACGCACACCCCGACGCAACGGTTCCGGGCACCCCGAGACCGCCCGGAGCGCGGACTCGAAGTCGCTGCGGCTCAGACCGGGGAGCGGGCATGCGGCAGCGGCGGACACCCCCTCGGAGAGCAGCAGCAGCAGCCGGTCCGAGGCGCCGAGATCCCTCGTCAGGGCGTCGATGCCGGCACCCGCTGCGAGGGCCCCGGACTCGAGATGCACCCAGGTCGATAGAGAAGGCGCCGGCGCGCTCGGCGCGGCCACCACCGGATCCAGGGCGTCCCCGAACACGGCTCGCGCGCCCTCGAGCATCGGCTCGGCATGAATGCCGAGCGCTACCGCGGCGAGGCGACCGGGCGCGTCACCCCCCGGGCTCCCGCCCAACAGACGGAGCGCCTCCGTCGATGCGCCGTGGATCGACCAGTCGTGGGCGGCCAGGGTCTCGGCCACGCGACGACCCGGGTCCGCACCGCGAACACTCGCGCGCACGACGGCCCGCAAGAGCCGGTCGACGTCGGACCCGAGCGGGTCCCCCGGTTCACTCAGAAGACGCGGATCCCCAGCAACAGGGTCGATCCCGCGATCAGGGCGAACCGCCCGATCTCCAACCAGACGTTGTTGTTCGACTGCTGGGGTACCTCGATGATGTCTCCCGCCAGGAAGTTCAGCTGATCGAGCGTCCGGCCCTCGGCCATCACGGCCTGGAGCTCCTCACCGCCCCAGAGCTGATCTTCACCCCGCTTGATGCTGATCTCTTCGTAGTTCGCGTCGGAACTCGGTCCGCCCGCGAGCATGATGACATCGCCGACGTTCTGCTCCGCCCCGGGATAGTAGAAGCCCGGCGCGCCCACTGACCCGAAGATGGATACGCGGATCAGGGTCTGAGCCGACACCTGTGGGTCGCGGATGTAGCGCGACAGCTCCTCCGAGAGGAACGCTTCGAGTTCCGACCGCAGGACGCCCCGCAGTGAGACCGCCGGGATGTTGGGGAGCTTCACCGAGGGGCCCGACTGGACCGCGAACGTCACGCCCACGGCGCCCTGCCCCGTGGGGACCGAGGGTGACCCCGGTGCGGGAGCGACCAGGCGAGCGGGAGCGATGGCCCCCGGGCTCTGGTTCGTCCAGTTCTCTCCGGCGACCTGAACCTGTATCCGGTCACCCACTCGGAAGTCGCCCTCTTCCAGCCGTCGACGGATCAGTTGGGCGCGTGCACGAGCCTGCTCCCGAAGCGACTCCCCCTGGCTCTCGTCGAGAATGGCCTGCTCGAGGTTCGCCAGGTACGCTTCCAGATCGGTCCGGGACATCTCTCGTCCCGACGAGATGAAGGGATCAGCACTCTGCGCCGCCACGCCGGGGGCGAGGAGGAGGCCGAGAGACAGCAGAATCCACGCTCTCATGGTGCGGTTTGCCCTGTGTATTCGGGTGGACAGTGTACGACCCTATTCGACCGTCACACTCTTAGCAAGGTTCCTCGGACGGTCTACGTCGCACCCCCGAAGAACGGCGATGTGGTAGGCCAGGAGCTGTAGAGGAATCACGGTCAGAAGCGGTGTCAGCAGTTCATGTGTTTCGGGGACCAGGACCTCGTGATCCGCCACGGTCGCGAGGTCGCGATTGCCTTCGGTGGTGACCACCAGAATCCGGCCTCCGCGAGCCCGTACCTCCTGCACGTTGGACACGACCTTCGAGAAGATCTGGTCCGACGGTGCGACCACGACCACCGGCATGTCGTCGTCGATCAACGCGATGGGCCCGTGCTTGAGTTCCGCCGCCGGATAGCCCTCCGCGTGGGCGTAGCTGACCTCCTTCAGCTTCAACGCGCCCTCGAGCGCGACCGGGAAGGAGACGCCACGTCCCAGATATAGAGCATTGTCGGCTTCTGCGAAGAGAAGTGCGAGTCTCGCCATCTCGTCGTCGAGGCGGAGGGTCCGTTTCAGCAGCGCCGGAATACGGCTCAGAGCCGCCACGACTTCGCGTCCGTCCTCGACGCTCAGCCCCCGCCGACGGCCCAGATGGAGGCCCAGCATCAGCAGGGCCGCGAGCTGTGAGGTGAACGCCTTGGTCGAGGCGACACCCACCTCCGGGCCGGCGTGCAGGTAGATGCCGCCGTGCGCCTCACGGGCGATCGTGCTGCCGACCGCGTTCACGATGCCGACCACCCGCCCGCCCCGCTCCCGGGCAGCCTTCATGGCCGCGAGCGTGTCGGCGGTCTCGCCGGACTGCGATATGGCCACCACCAGGCAGTCCTTCAGGGAAAGGGGGGCGTGGTACCGGAATTCCGAGGCGTACTCGACCTCGACGGGCAACTGGGCGAGCGCCTCGATGAAGTGGCGTCCGACCATCCCCGAGTGCCACGACGTCCCGCACCCGAGAATCAGAACGCGTCGCAGGTGTCCGATCTCCCCACTCGTCAAGCGAAGTCCGCCCAGGTGCGCGTCCCCCTCGTCGAACACGAGGCGGCCCCGCAGCGTGTTGCAGAGGCTTTCGGGCTGCTCGAAGATCTCCTTCTGCATGAAGTGGGCGTAGCCGCCCAGTTCGATGGCCTCGACGTCCCAGTGGATCGAGTCGGTCGGGCGCCCGGGGTCGTTGCCCTCCCGATCCAGCACGCGGTAGCCCTCGGGGCTCAGGACCGCGATGTCCCCATCCTCCAGATAGATGACCGAGCGCGTGTGTTCGACCACGGCAGCCGGATCCGAGGCGACGAAGGTCTCGCCCTCGCCGAGGCCCAGCAGAACGGGCGATCCCTGTCGCGCTACGACGATGCGGTCGCGGAATTCCCCCGACATCACGGCGATCCCGTACGCGCCCTCCACGAGACGGAGGGCGGCGCGCACCTGTTCCTCCAGCGTCTCGCCCTCGGCGTCTTCGATCAGGTGGGCGAGGACCTCGGTATCGGTCGGGGTCAGGAAGGTGTGACCTCGATCGCGCAGCAGCGTGCGCAGTGTATCGGCGTTCTCGATGATCCCGTTGTGGACGACGGCGATTTCACCGGTGCAATCCAGGTGAGGATGTGCGTTGCCGCTCGTCGGAGGTCCGTGGGTGGCCCACCGCGTATGCGCGATGCCCATGTGTCCGTCGATCGGATTCGCCGACAGGTGGTCGGCGAGTTCGCGGACCCGGCCGCGACGCTTGCGGACCCGCAGGCCACGGCCGTTCTGGATCGCTACGCCCGCCGAGTCGTAGCCCCGGTACTCCATGCGCTGGAGGCCGTCGATGAGAACGGGTTGGGCCGGACGAGCGCCGATGAATCCGATGATCCCGCACACTGCATCCTCCGAATCGTTGTGTCGAAGTCCGGGGACTTCACGCCACCCTCCTTGGAACAAGACCCGGACCACCCGAGCCCCACGGACGGATTCCCGCATGACACAGCGACATCCCGGGGTCGCCCCCCGACCGTGGGGGACGGCGACCGTAGCGGGCCCGCAACGGTCGTCGCCCTGTGACCACGGGACCGGAGCGCGACCGGCGGCGTGCACCCGAGGTGGGCGTCCGGGCGCCCGACGTGCGCAACTCGCGGCTCGGCCGTACTCTTGACGAGATCGCTTCAGGCTCTCCCCGTCGCCCCCCTCGCCGTGGCCGCTGACGCCCATCCCGAACCCGAGCACGGATTCGCTCGGTCGCCGCTGGCCGTCGTCGTCGACGACCAGGCGTGGACCCGCCGATCTCTCGAGCAGATCCTGGGCGGTGCGGGCTACCGGGTCCGGACCGCGGTCGACGCCAAGCAGGCTCTCGACGTCGTACCACGGGCGGATGCCGACGTGCTCCTCGTCCATCTCGACCTGGCTCGGGCCGGAGGTCCGGCACTCATCGGCGAACTCAGCGACCGGGCCTTCGTGGACGTGTCGACGCCCATCATCGCCTTTTCACGCGAGCGCACGACGCGGGAAGTCCGACTCGAGGCGCTGAGGCGGGGGGCGTGGTACGTCCTCGACCTGCCGTTCGACGCCGACGAGCTTCTGCTGCGCCTGCGCCCGATGGTCCGGGCGAAGCAGCGAGCCTCGGATCTGCGGAAGGCGTCGCTGGTGGATGCGGTGACCGGCCTGTACAACGAGCATGGAGTCCTCCGCAGGCTCTCGGAACTGCGCGCCGCCGCCTCTCGGGGCGCCCGGCCCCTCGCCTGCGTCGTGGTCGGCCCCCGTGGGGAGTCCCCGCCACCGCGGCTCGCCGAGGCGAAGGGTGAGTCGGTGGGGCGGATCCATCGAGCAACCCGCCGTTCGGACGCGAAGGGAGCGCTCGCTCCGGACCTCTACGTCGTGGTCGCGCCCGACACCGATGTGACCGGAGCCCGCATCCTGGCTCAGCGTATCCTCGCCGACTCGGGAGAACCGTCTGCGGATTGGGTCGCCGGGCTCTTCGCCGAGGCGGATCTGGAGGCCTCGTCGACGACGGCGCCGGACTATCTCGTCCGTGCGACCGAGGCGTTCCGACGTGCGCAGGTCGCCGAGGCCTCGAGTCGCATCATGGACTACGCGCGCGAACTCGCCTAGTCGGCGGCTCCGGCGCTGGCGGCGGGTAGCGCCTTCGTCTCCTCCTCGTCCTCGGCGTACTGCTCGTCCTCCGCCTCGTAGCCGGGGAGATAGTACGAGGAGTAGTAGCCGTACGACTTCACCATCTTGCTCGAGAGGTCGTTCAGGATCCCGCCCAGGATACGCAGCGGTACGTCGCCCAGGCTGCGCAGCTTCGCCTCCACGAGCGCCTTGTCCGACGCACCCGCTCGGAAGACGATCGCCATCGCCCCCGTGAGCAGGCCGATCTGGAAGGCGTCGGCACCCGCGGCCATCGGCGGCGTGTCGACGATGATCACCTCGTAGTGCGAGCGCAGGCGCCCGAGCAAACGCTGCATCTGGGCGCCGGTCAGGAGTTCCGGGGCCCGTGCCAACCGCGTCCCCGAGCCCAGCACGTGCAGGTTCGGGTACTCGGTCTTCTGGATCAGCCCGTCGGCACGGCCGCCCGACAGGTAGTCGACGAGGCCGGGCTTCCGATTGACCCCGAGGATGTGGTGCAGATCGCCCCGCCTGGTATCGGCGTCGATCAGGAGCGTCCGACGGCCGGTCTCGGCGAAGGAGAGCGCCAGGTTCGAGGCGATGAACGTCTTGCCTTCCTCGGGTCCGGGACTCGAGATCGCGACCATGAGGGGCCCGGCCGAGCCGTGTGCGTACATCAGCCGCAGGCGGAGCTCCCGGAAGGCCTCCTGGACGTCGAATCCGGCTCCCTTGGGCAGGACCCTCGGAATCGTGCCCAGGATCTCCAGCCCCAGGCCCACCGAGACGTCCTCGGGGTAGCGGAAGCGATCGTCCGAGCGATCGAGGAAGACCGCACCGGCAACGCCGACCGCGAGCAGGCCGCCGAAGATCATCATGGCGAGCGGTAGCCTCGAGTCCTCGGCCGGGAACTGAGGCACGACGGCCTCGTCCAGAATCCGGACGTCCGGGACACTGCTGGCGGCGGCGAGTCGGGCCCGCTCATAGCGCTGGCGGACATCCTGGTACTGCTGGCTCGCGATGTCGAAGGAGCGCTGGAGACGCGCCTCCTGAATGGTGCGGGTCGGGATCGCGCGCAGTTCGCGCGACGTCCCCTCGATGCGCGTGTCCAGCTCCCCGATGCGCGTGTCCAGCGCCGCCACGAGATTCCCGAGCTGCCTCGGGATCGTGTTGCTCTCGAGACCCTCGATCGCCTGCATTTCCTGCTGGACGGGCGGGTACTCCTCCGTGTAGCGCTCGAGATAGGCGCGCAAGGTCGCCTTGCGGTTGTTGTACTCCTGGAACACGGCGCCGAGCTCCGACGAGCCCTGTACCGAAGGGATCAGTTCGAGCTGCGTGACCGGGATCTCCTCTCCGGGAGTCGCCAGGATATCGGCCACCCGCGCCCGGTCGCGGCGCAGGTCGTCGAGGTTGACCTGCATGTTGAAGAAGTTGCCGAACACCGGGTCCCGAGTCTCCGTGACTCCGGGCGCCACCGGCGCCGTCCGCTCCTCACCGGGCAGGGTGATGGTCGCGATCTTGAACGCCTCGAGCGCGAACTCGGCCGAATCGACTTCGAGCTGCGCGCGATCGAGCTGCTCCTTCAATGCCTCGGTACGGTCGTCGAGCGACAGCCGCTTCAGGCTGGCCGCGACGGTCTCGAACTGCCGCATGACGGCGTTCAGGGTCGCCGTGACCTCTTCCGGGTCGGGGCCCAGGAGATTCATGTGCAGGACGTTCCCCTCCTGGTCCATGCGCGAGGTCAGGCGCTCGCCCAGCGTCCCGGTGACCCACCGTTCGTTGAGCAGCGTGAATCGCATCACCCGCCCAGGGGTCAGAACATCCCGTCCGGGCCGCCAGCGAATCCCGACCTCCTGACCGACGGGCGTGCCCACGGCACCCCGGTCGACCTCGACACCCTCGGCGGTGGCCAGCACGAACTCCTCCCCCGCGTCGTCGACGCTCAGGACGTAGCTCCCGAACTGGGTGCCGTCCTGGAGGAACAGCTGGCTCATGTCCTCACGCGTTCCCGACGGGGCCGACAGATAGAGGCGCTGCGCGATCACGACGGGGTCGAGGACCAGGCCGGTCAGCAACAGCTCCTGCCACGAGTAGCCCTGGAACAGTTCGGCCGTCTGGATGGGACCCTGCGCCTCTTCGGCTTGAGAGGTCGTTTCCAGCCAGATCGTCCCCGTCGCCTCGTACTGAGGCTGAACGAGCGTCGTCGAGTAGACGCCCCCCACGAGCCCGAGACCACCCGCGAGTACGACCAACCACCAGTAGCGCCGGAGTGCCAGCACCACCCGCCGGAGCGAGAACGTGCTCCCCGTTCCGAAGGCCGCGCCCTCGTCGCCGGCATCGGCCCAGGCCTCGTCGGAGGTCTGGGGAGGGTACACTTCCGCTGCGGGAAGAGGGTTGTTGTCCCTGAGGGTCGGAAGCCGTTCTGACATGCGATGGTTCCCAATCGGTGGTGCGTCTCGTGTGCCGCAGAGGAGGTAGAGCAACCCTCATGCCCAGAGTCGGCCTTGCGGCACGCTCGCTGAATCTACGGTGCAATCCGGAGGAAACAAAAGATTCTTTCGTTTCGAGGCTGCGCCAGGCACGCCACGCCTGTTGCGACGAGTCCACACGGGAGCTTGGATTCGCGCTGGCAATGCCGACGCTGACATGAAGGGGAAGGCTCCCGAGGACCTCTTCGTGTTCAGGAGTGGGGATGGATCGTCCGATTTCGGTGCTCGTCGTAGACGACGACGACACGCTACGGGAAACCTGCGCGCAGTACCTGCAGGGCTTCGGCTTCGACGTACACGCGGAAAGTCGAGGCGAACGCGCGCTCGATTCGCTGCGGCGCCGGTGCTTCGACATCCTGGTCGTCGACCTCTATCTCCCGGGCTCGTCGGGCATGGACATCCTGACGGATGCCATCGAGCGGTACCCGCACTCCAAGGTCATCCTGATGACCGGCAACCCGTCGGTCGAGTCCTCGCACCGCGCGCTCGAGGCCGGGGCCTTCGACTTCCTGCCGAAGCCGTTCAGCGCCACCCACCTCGAGATCCTGGTGGACCGCGCCGTCCAATCGATTGAAGACGATCGGGCAGCCGAGCCCGATGTGCCCTCCGTGGAGCCGCGCAAGCCCCGGGCGTCGACCCCCGCCGACGCCATCGTCGAACAGGTGGGCGACTACGGCCTGCTGGCCGAATCGAAGGCGCTCCGCAACGTGATCGACCTCGCTCGACGCGTCGCGCGCACCGATGCTTCCGTGTTCATCACCGGAGAGAGCGGCACGGGCAAGGAGCTCATCGCCCACTTCATCCACGCCAACAGCCGGCGCAAGGTCGACCCGTGGGTGCCGGTCAACTGCGCCGCGATCCCCGAGTCCCTCATGGAGTCCGAGATGTTCGGGCACGTCGAGGGCGCGTTCACCGGCGCCAGCCGGGCGAAGGAGGGACTCCTGGAGACGGCCCACGGCGGCAGTCTCTTCCTGGACGAGCTGGCCGAGATGCCGATGTCGATCCAGGCGAAGCTGCTTCGCGTCCTGCAGGACGGCGTGGTTCGCCGCGTCGGGAGTACGCGAACCGACGCCACGGTCGACGCGCGCTTCATCGCGGCGACGAATCGCGATCCGCATCAGGCGATCGAGGAGCAGCTCCTGCGGAAGGACCTCTACTACCGGCTGCGGGTGGTCCCGATCCACATTCCGCCGCTGCGCGAGCGGCCCGAGGACATCCGCTATCTGTCTGCGTACTATCTGCGTCACTTCTGGACCCGCCATCGTCCGGACGAGGACATTCCCCAGCTGACGGACGGCGCGCGCGCCTTCCTGGTCTCGCACACCTGGCCCGGCAACGTCCGCGAGCTTCGCAACGTCATCGAGCACGCCGTCGTCGTCGCCGATCCCGGCGCGCACATCGCCCCCTCTGCCTTCGACCTCGACGGGGCCGGGGAGTGGGGAAACGCGGTCGACGGAGGCTTCGGCATCGACCGGAGTCTCTTCCGCAAGGACTACCACACCGCGCGCGAAGAGATGCTCGCGGCCTTCGAGCGGGACTATCTCGCGTACATCCTCCAGGAATCCGACGGCAACATGAGCGGTGCCGCCCGTCTCGCCGGCGTGGACCGGACGACGCTCTATCGGATCATGGAGAAGCGGAACCTGCGACGCCGGGACCTTCTCGAGGCCTGACGGAGGGGCCGTCGCACCGGCGCAGCACGCGCCACACGTTCCGTTGCGGGCACGCCACGAAGGGGCGTATTCGACGCGGCCGTTCCCGAACTCGGGAATAGCCCGATTTCAAGCCGCATTTCGCGACTCGCCCACCACCCCGCACGGGTGTGGTTCGGGATTTGCTCAAGGAATCTTCACAATTCACACTTCGAGCGTTACTCTGTACCTGAATGCGTCGGACGAGCACGTCCCTACCGAGTCGACATCACCTTGAGCCACGCCGCCAAACATCTCCCTCCGGAGAGGAGTTCCGCGAATGGCGCTCCCATCCGCCTCAGAGTCGAGGCGGGGGGTGCCACGAGGGGACGCCGTGTGGCCGTGGCCCGGCGCCGTCGGTGGAACGACCGGGCCGTGCGTCTGCTGAACGTCGTCGTGGCCGCGATCGGCCTGGTGGTCACCGCGCCCCTGTTCCTGGTCATCGCGGCGCTCGTGAAGGGGACCTCGCGCGGACCTGTCTTCTACAGCCAGCCGCGCGTCGGGATCGACCGTCGACGGGGCCAGCCCACCCCCGAGCAGTCGGCGCGTCGCAAGCGCGACTTCGGGGGATGCCTGTTCCGGATCTACAAGTTCCGGACGATGGTGCAGAATGCCGATGGCGCGCCGCAGGTCTGGGCGTCCGAAGACGACCCGCGCGTCACACCCGTCGGTCGGGTGCTGCGCCGGTACCGCCTCGACGAGCTCCCCCAGCTCTGGAACGTGCTGAAGGGAGACATGAACATCGTGGGCCCGCGGCCCGAACAGCCCGAGATCTTCGAGGATCTTCGGGATCAGGTGCGCGCCTACGAGCGTCGGCAGCGCGTCCTTCCGGGCATCACCGGCCTCGCCCAGGTCAGCCATCACTACGATCGCAGCATCGACGACGTCCGCACCAAGGTGCGCTACGACCTCGAGTACATCCAGAAGCGGTCGTTGAGCGAAGACCTGCGGATCATGGCCCGGACGCTCCCGGTCATGGTCGGCAAGAAAGGGTCGATCTGACGGGACTCGATTCGCGTCGCCCGTCGGTCGAGGAGGCCCCTTCGGTGCTCAGGCACCGGAGGGGTCGTTTGCTTCAGGTCGAGAGCCGTCGGGTCGGCTCCCACACGGCCTGGCCTGCGCCCCGGAAGGCCCGCACCCACGCCCGCAGAATCGCGATGTTGCCGAGTACCGCGAAGGCGCCGAGAGCGAGCAGCCCGGGAAGCGGCTTCTCCTCGGGGCGGCGCAGCGCGAGCCCGGCCAGGCCGAGCGCGAGCGCGAGGGCCGCGACCAGGCCGACGCCGACGGTCGTCCATCCCTGAGCCCCGGCGAGGGCGACCCCCCCGAGCCACAGAGCAACGGCGGCCACGGGGACCAGCCAGCGGCAGACCTTGTGGCTGAAGAGCATCCAGGCGAAGACCCCGTGGCGAAAGGGGTTCAGGAGGTGGCGTTTGTAGCCCAGCGTCTCCATCCCCCGCGTGATCGTCCGCACCTTGCGACGGTACTCCCGCGCCAGCGAGTGGGTGCGGGGCACGTAGCAGATCGCGTCGTTTACGGTCACCGCCCGGAAGCCGTGGTCGCGCGCGGTGAGCGCAGACGCGAAGTCCCGCGACAGATGTCCCGGCACGGGCGGGCGGTGCAGCTCGGACCGAATGGCATACAGTGAGCCGGACGCGCCGACGATGCCCCCTCCGGCCCGGGTCTCGAGGTCGCGCAGCCACATCTCGTAGTTGACGTAGCGGGTCTCACCCGCATTCGCTTCGTCGCCCCGGTTCTCGATGCTCACGTCGCGCCCCGAGGCGACGCCGACGGTGGGGTCGCCGAAATGCCGGACCAGAGCCTTGATCGCACCCGGCTCGAGCCGTATCGACGCGTCGGTGTTGACGATGATGTCGCCCTCGAGCGTGGGAGCGACCTCGTTCTCGGCCACCGTCTTGCCACCGCGCGCCTCCACCCGCCGCAGCTGAATGCCGCGATCGGCATAGCGCCGCACCACATCGTCGGTCCCGTCCGACGATGCGTCGGACACGATCACCCGCTCGATGCGGTCGGCGGGGTAATCGAGTTCGAGCAGCCCCTCGATCGTCTCCTCGATCTGGGCCACCTCGTTGTACGCCGGCACGGTGATGGTCACCGTAGGCCACTCGTCCGGGTCGCCCGGGTCGGACCCCCCGTCCCTGCGCAGACCCCTCACCGCACGCAGCAGCAGCGGATAGCCGAGGAATGTGTAGAGCGGCAGCAGGACGCCGAAGGCGACCAGCGACACGCCCGACACGAAGAGGAACGACTGGAGAGTCATGGGCCCCGAGGGGACGGTGCGGGGGTGAGCCACGCCTGCAGCCGACGTCGGTCCGACGGCGACAGGCGGGAATGCGTGGGAAGGGTCAGGAGGCGCTCCGCGAGGACGTCGCTTCCGGGGGTAGGCTCGGCACTCGCCAGCAGGCCCTTGAGCGGCTCCAGGCGCCCGAGCGAGCGCGGGTAGCTGGGCAGGACGCCCAGGAGACGACCGGCGTCGCGATCGGCCGCCCCGCGATCCAGAACCGGGAACCGCAGGTAGCCCGGATCGACGTCTCGGGCCACCCGTATCGGCTGCACGTCCGCCTCCGGCGTCGCCTCGAGGTGGGCGCGCAGTCGCGCCGCGGACGCGCGGCGATGCTCCGCCTCTCGATCGGCGTCCGGGGCCGAGGCCAGCAGGACGGCGGCGGCCCCGAGCCCGAGCGCCTCCAGCGGACGGGGCGGGTGGTACCGGGTCTCTCCGAGTCCCAGGGCGGGGATCCGAGCCGGCACGCCGTAGAGCGAAGGTCGCCCGAGTGCCCACTGCGCCACACCTCGCAGTGCCGCCCCGGCCGACTCGCCGGCGCCGGCGGGCGCCTCGGTGAGGTGCGCCGGGGATCTCCGCGCCCGATCCCGCATGCGCTCGCTCGACAGGATCAGGGCCCCTCCCGAGAGGCCCGTCCACCCCTTCCCTCGCCCGAATGACAGCACCGTGACCTCGGCAGCGCTGTCGATGGAATTCGGCCCGAACCGGGCCCCGTGCGCCTGGGCGGCGTCGTGGATCAGGACCGGGCCGTCCGGCGCGCCCACGCCC
>JAHHMJ010000533.1 GCA_018678395.1 Gemmatimonadota bacterium
TCAGCCCCGCGCACCCCCACCCCACCGAGCATGATCAGAAACTCGGCGTTGCCTCCCTCCGACGCAGCGATGGCTCCCGTGACCGAGCCCTCGCTGTTTCCGATCACCCCTACCGCTCCAACGCGCGGAAGGGCCGCCAAGTACGACACGAGCGCCCGCGCGTCCGCGGCCAGATCGTCGATCGGTGTGGTCGTCACGTCTCCTTCGGACCCGCCGACTCCTCGGTCATCGCAGCGGAGGACCGCCACGCCCGCACGGGTGAGATGATCCGCGAGCACGAAGAACGGCCGGTGTCCCGAGTGGCTCTGGTCTCGATCGTTGGCCCCGGCCACCGTCTGAAGGACCACGCCGGGCCATCCGCTGCCCTCACGCGGCGTCGTCAGCGTGCAGGAGAGCTGCGCTCCAGCCGCCACCTCGATCTCGCGCACGTCGTACGGAAAGGGTGGTTGGGGGGTCTGGGGCCTGGTCTGGAGTGCGTGAACCGGTCCAGCGAGCAGAAGAGCAGCGACCAGCCCGCTTCGCACCGTCACTTTCGTTGGCATGGGTGATCTCCGCGCTTCGTCAGATGCGGGGTCGAGGCCTCCCTGGCGACACCCCGTTCGGCGTCTAATCTATCTGAGGCCGCCCAGGACGTCCCGGCGGGTTGCGTCCACCGGCCCACCCTTCCCTAGATACTGCCCTCGAAGAGCAACGGGAGGCGGAAGTACCCCCAGGTGACGTGCCAGACGAGATAATACCCGACCCTGAACCCATAGAGCGCGACGAACCCGGAGCGTCGGAAGATCTCGAGCGCGATGACGTTGAAGACCAGGAGATGGAGGCCGACGTAGGCGTTCGCCCAGCTCGGCGATTGGGCGCTGCCCCAGTACACCTGCAGGGCCGGTTCGATGAGGGCAGCGATCGCGATCGCCAGCAGCCGGGCGCGGGAGCGATCGAGCTTGGTCCAGCTCCACGCGGTCGCCACGAGGGCCAGGGGCACGAGGTGAAACGCCGATTCCGCCACCACGGCGATGGAGGGATAGAAGAGCAATGACGCAGGAAACCGGACGTTCATCTCCGCCGGGAACCCGCCCAGGAGATCCACGACGATGACCGGAGCGGTCAGGGCTGCGCCGACCACCGCAGCCATCAGCACGCCGTGACCGCTGGTAGCCCCGGCCCGGAACCACTCGAGGCGGGCGAGCTGCCGTAGTGCGAGGGCCCCCAGGAGGGCGGCGGCCGCCGTCGTCAGGAGGGGGTCGAGGCCACCGAACAGGAAGACGTAGACGTCCGCATCCGATCGGCCGAGAACGGCCGCGGCCGCCACCCCGAACAGGAAGACGGTGGTGGCAGAAGCGCCGAGCGAGGCCTTCTCGGATGGTTGCGATCGAATCAGCCCGCTCCGTGACCCGGAAGGTACGCGCTCGGGATTCCGTCGGTCCCCCGCTCCAGCTGGAAGATCACCGAGACGATGCGCCATGAGCCTTCGCGCCGCAGGAGGTGGACCGCGTTGACGCCGCGTCCCGCCGGCGCCGAAGCCGGGCTTCCCACTCGACTCTCGTAGGTGCTCCAGACCTGGGCGATGTCGCCGAAGCACTCCGCTCGGCAGGCCACCTCCCTCTCCCAGAAGCCGCTTTGCCGGTATTCCTCCGCGGCCGTCTCACAGAACTCGTGCACCGACCAGGTGCCCGACTGGTGGCTGCCATCGGGCAGCGTCAGCTCGGAGTGGAGCAGCGCATCCGGATCGAAGAGGTCCCGCACCGCCGCCCAATCCCGCTCCTGCTCCGCGGGCCCGGAGATCAGTTCGTAGAGACGCCGGAATACGGCGGCGGGCTCGGTGCAGTCCATGGGTCGCTTCACGCCACCTCGTGAGCTTGAAAGGCCAACAACGTCGCCTCCTCGTTGCGTCTCGACCGTGGCTTGGTCATCGAAATATCGAGACGGTAGTGACCGGACGTCGAGCCCCGGCCATCGCCGGGGTTGGTCTCCTCGAAGTTGCGAGCGCCCCCCGGGCCGCGGAGTATGATCCGATCGCACCCGGATTGCCGCCTGCCTCCGCCTCGCCTGACTCAGCCGGACGTCGAGCGGGCCCGAGAGTCCCTCCCAACGGCGCATGAGCGATGACTTCCATCATTCGATCGCAGGCCGCAGACGTACCCTACAACATGACCACCACGGGCTTCGAGCTGTCCGGATACCGAATCGTGGCCAACCTGGGTGTGGTGCGCGGGGTCGTCGTCCGCTCCAGGTCGGTCTTCGGCACCTTCGGCGCCAGCATCCAGACGATCTTCGGCGGGAACATCACTCTCTTCACGGAACTCGCCGAGCGGACTCGCCAGCAGGCGTTCGATACGATGTTGGTCCAGGCCGACGTGGCGGGTGCGGACGCGGTCGTCGGCATTCGGTACGACGCGACCGAGGTGATGTCCGGTGTGACGGAGGTCATCTGCTACGGGACCGCGGTCGAAGTCGTGCGCGAGACCGACGAAGCCTGACTGCCTGCGAGAGACCGCGTCATTGGCGCCATGAAGGCGCCTCCCCTCAACGACGGCCGGCGTCGACGTCGCCGACGGCACCGCCCGACCATTCGGACCGGAAGAGCCGATACCTGAGAAAACGCTCGCCCCCGATCTCGGCAGCTCCGTCCGTGACGAAACCGACTCTCTTCAGGGCTGCGCCACGTCGTGTCGGGGGAAGAAGCGCGATGACCGAGTCGAGTTCGGCCTGGTCGAACCCGAATGCGAGGAAGCGTTCGAGCAACCCGCGCCCAACCCCCCAGGCGGTCGGCTTGAGGATGAGCCCCAGGTCCGCGTCGGGTCCTTCGGGTTGAAGACCGCCCCAACCGATGAACTCGTCCCCCTGAGTCAGCGCCCAGGGCCCGTACCCATGCGACGCCCACATACCTTCCTTGGCAGCGACGAATCCAGCGCAGATCTCGGCGTCGAAGGGGCGTCTCATGAGGGGCAGATGGCGGCGTACCGAGGGATCATTCATCAGGTCGATGATGTCGGCGGGATCGACCTCCGTGAGGTGCCTGAAGACGATCGGCCCCGCATCTCCGCTCGTGCGCATCGGTGAGTTGCTCCCTTTGGGGGTCGTTCCCGCGCTTGGATCCGGCAGCCTACAGTCCGCCGGGCGTGGAACCGGTGGGGCCTACCACTCACGCAGCGACACCCATGTACGACGAGCACCTCGAGAAGTTCGGCAATGGCTTCCACCAAGCCCCCACCTGAGGCCGTGATCTGACTTCGCGGGGAAGCCTTCTACAATACGAGGTCGGCCCCCGCGCCGGGTGGGGGAGGGTGACCCACGCAGGAGACCCATCGCCTAGGGCGCATCGCCCTCCAGAAGCATAGCATGCTCACTACGCACCGACTCCAGGAGATGCTGCTCCAGTCCTTCCTGGAGTTTGCCGACGACTTCGCGCGTCGATCCTTCCAGGCCCCAGGGAGTGATGAGGGCGGGTCCGAACCCGAACA
>JAHHMJ010000120.1 GCA_018678395.1 Gemmatimonadota bacterium
CCTCGGCGTCGTCGACCGCATCGGTACCCAGCGTCGCCTCGACGTCCTGGGGCGAGGGCCCGGGCCCGGGAGGACGAACCTCGTCCAGCTCGAGCTCGGAGTCGGGCGCGCCCGTCGCTGCGTCGCCTTCGAGGTCGGTGAGGTCGGGAGTCTCCGGAGAGGTCGGTTCAGTCATGGTGTCGGGTGCGGATGGGTTCGACGGCCGGGCCATGTGCAGGCCGCCCGGATAACATACTCGCTCGGCGCGCGGCTGTTCAGTCCCTCGCCTGTGAAGCGAGCCACTCGAGAAGAGCCCCGAAGAGCGCCTCCCTGCCCCGGTCGTTGTGAGGCTCGTGACGCGCGTCCGGCACTTCCGTCACGGCGACCCGAGCTTCCGTGCCGCGGGCCCACTCCACCGCCACCGGCACGTCCGTCAGGGGGTCTTCGCCCGGCGCGATGACGAGGACGGGCAGGTCGCGGGGCAGCGTGCCGTGGAGGGCCGCCTGCTGAGCCCGCTCGGCCTGTGCGGCGAGCCCGGCCGAAACACGGTCGTGCACCGCCGGATCACGAGCGCGGTCGGCCTGCCGCTCGGGGTCACGGGTCAGATGCTCGCCCCGCACACCCGCCGGGAGGGTCCACCGCGGCGCGACCCGCAGCATCAGCGGACGGACCGCGCGCTTCCAGAGCGGTACGGGCATACGGGTGGCCAGCCACGGAGCCGACAGAACCGCGGCACCCCAGCTTCGATCGCCCCGCTGCAGCGCGCGGATCGCGACCAGTCCTCCCAGCGAGTGCCCGAAGAGCACGGAGCCGGGCCCGAGGCACGCCTGGGGCGCGCCGGCCACGGTGAAGACGTCGTCCACCAGGTGGTCGAACGACCGGAGCACGCCGCGACGACCGTCGCTGGCACCGTGCCCCCGCTGATCGAAGGCGACGACCGGATGTCCGGCCGTCAGGAGCGCCTCCAGCAGGGGCGCGTAGCGGCCCGCGTGCTCACCCAGACCGTGGACGAGGAACACGGCGGGCCTCGGCAGGGCACCCTCCCGGGGTTCCCAACGGTAGGCCTGCAGCCGGGTCCCACGCCGGCCGCTGACCTCGTAGCGGTCGGGATCGCCCGGGAGCAGCGATCCGCCGCGCGGTGATCGACCGCCCACCGGCGACGGACCGCTCACCCGGAAGCCTCGTCCGAAAGACGGGCGACGAGGCCGTGCAGGGCGGCCTGGGTGGCTCGAATGCGCACCGCCTCCCGGTCCCCGGTGAACCGGTACCGCCGCGCCTCGACCCGCTCTTCACCCCCGGGGCCGGGGACCCGCCAGCCGATCCAGACCGTACCCACCGGCTTCTCGTCGCTGCCGCCGCCCGGACCGGCGACGCCGGTGATCCCGACACCGCAGTCCGCGCCGAGTGCCGCTGCGACGCCGGAGGCCATCGCGCGTGCGACGGACTCGGACACCGCACCGTCCGAGTCGAGCAGCGACTGCGGCACCTCCAGAAGTCTCCGTTTGACAGCGTCGGCGTAGGCCATCACTCCACCGACGAAGCTCCGGGAGGCCCCGGCTATGGCGGTCAGTCGCGCCCCGAGCATGCCCCCGGTGCAGCTCTCGGCCACCGCGAGGTGCAACCCGCGGCGTTCGAGCGCCCCGAGCACCGTCTCCGCCAGGTCGCCCGACGCGGCGTCGAAGCGCATCCCCTCGAGCACGCTCCCCAACCGTCCCTCCGCAGCATCGAGCCTCGCAGCCGCATCGCCCGCCGACTCGCCCGGCGCGCGCCGGGTCGTGAGGCGCAGGTCCACGCCTCCGAGGTCGGGCAGATAGGCCACCTCGACGCCGGCTCGGTCCGACCCGAGGGCGTTCTCGACCCGCGGGGCGAGGATCGACTCCGGTGTACCGGTGGTGTGGATCATGCGGGATACGACCGGCGTCAGCCGCCCCTCGAAAGTCCGCAGGAGCAGCGTCTCGACCTGCGGGAAGAGCGCCCGCATCTCGCGGGGGACGCCGGGCAGCAGGACCACACAGCCGGCGCGCTCTCGCGGGCGGCGGAAGACCAGGCCGGGAGCCGCGCCCGCCGGGTTCGGCAGCGCCTGCCCCGAAACGGGACGCAGAGCGAGGCTCCGCAGCTCGGGCGTGAGCGGTCGCTCCCGGGCGCGGGCGTGCGCATCGAGAGCCGCCACCAGTTCCGGGTCCTCGACGAGCCGCTCACCGAGCTCCGCGGCGACGGCGGTACGCGTGCGA
>JAHHMJ010000396.1 GCA_018678395.1 Gemmatimonadota bacterium
AACAGACTCATCCGGGCTGTCTCATCGTTGTTCCGCCCCGCAGGAAGAAAGCTTCGAGCAGGGCGAGCACGAACAGAAATCCAGCGAGACCGAGGATCAGCGCTCCTACGCCTACCCCCGTCTCGACGACGGTCACGACCACTCCAGCGGCGCCGAGTACACCCAGACGCGCCATGGTTCCACCTGCGAGAGCCAGCAGGAAACCCTGCTTTCGTTCACGCAGTCCCACCAACAGGGCGAATGCCGCCCACTGCACCGGCAACGCCACTCCGGCGGCCCAGAGAATCCCCTCCCGGCCCGGCCCGTCGAGGCCGCTCCAGAGAAGGGCGACGACGAGTCCGACGACCGCGGTCGAAGCGACCGCGTACGTCCACCAGCGCTTCACTCGTCCCCCTCCTCTACGTCGACATCCTTGGAGGAGGCATCCTGCAGGGCCGTGAGATGGGCGTAGAGCCGGTAGAAACCGGCCGCAGCCCCGACCAACATCCCCGTGAGGGCGAGGAAGGGACTGGAACCCAGCGCGCGGTCCGCTCTGTCACCGGCCCAGAGAAACAGCCCGATGGCAGCGGCGATCGTGAAGCCGTGTCCGAGAGCGTCTCCAGAAGCCCGCTGGATGTCGGACTGGTCCGACCCCCGTCGCGCGCGTCGTTTCGACCCCGGGTGCGTCATCAACTCTCCACGGTTCCGTCACAGCCGGCCAAAGATAACCCTTGTGAAATTATGCGCAAGCGCGGTAAAGCCCCCTCGAACGGCCATCCCGAGAGGGCCTTCCGCACGCCTCCGGAGGGGTGCGATTCGGGGGTCCGGGTTGCCCCCCGGCACCCCCGCCCCGCAGGTTCCGAGCGCCGGCCCGCGCGGGACTCCAAGTTTCGCGCGCCCGACCCTGGAGGCACCCCGGAGCCGACGCAGGGTAACGTGAAGGTCCGTCATCGACACCGGGACACACCGACCAAGGCATGACCGAACAGACTCTGAATGCGCCGGACCGCGACGTCGTTCTCCTCGAACGGGTCGCCAACGTCGCCCAGGATCTCCGCCGCGAGGTCGAGAAGAGAATCGTCGGTCAGCACCACGTCGTGGATGGGCTGCTCACCGCCCTTCTCGCGAACGGCCACGCCCTTCTCGTCGGCGTACCGGGTCTGGCCAAGACGCTTCTGGTCTCGACGGTGGCCGAGGCCCTGGACCTGGACTTCTCGCGGGTCCAGTTCACACCCGACCTCATGCCGACCGACATCACCGGCACGGAGGTCATCGAAGAGGATCGGTCGACGGGCCGCAGGGTCTTTCGATTCGTGAAGGGGCCGATCTTCGCCAACATCGTGCTCGCGGACGAGATCAACCGGACGCCGCCGAAGACCCAGGCGGCGCTCCTGCAGGCGATGCAGGAGCGCGAGGTGACGGCCGCCGGCCAGACCTACTCTCTCGACGCGCCCTTCTTCGTACTCGCGACACAGAATCCGATCGAGCAGGAGGGCACCTACCCTCTCCCCGAAGCGCAGCTCGACCGATTCATGCTGGAGCTGCAGATCGGGTATCCGTCGCGTGCGGAAGAAGAGGAGATCGCGATGACGACCACGGGCGTGGATCGGCCCGTGGTCGGATCGGTGGTGAGCGCGGGCGAGATGGTCGAACTCCAGCAGTTGGTCCGGCGGGTGCCGGTGGCGCCCTCGCTCGTCGCCTACGCGGTTCGGCTCGTGCGCGCGACGCGTCCGGACGATGACGAGGCGCCGGAACTCACACGCCGCTACGTCGCGTGGGGCGCCGGGCCTCGAGCCAGCCAGTATCTCGTTCTGGGAGCGAAGGCCCGGGCGGCGGCTCGGGGTGACGCCCTGCCGTCTCTCGACGACGTGCGCGCCGTGGCTCCCGCCGTGCTGGCGCATCGGGTCGTGCTGAACTTCGAGGCCGAGGCGGATGGCCGCACTACCCGTGACGTGGTGGCCGAATTGATCGACGACAGCCGCTCATGGACGTAAGCCCGGGTCGAAGTCCGCGGGGGCGATCGTGACTCCGTTGACCGCAGGCGTGGTCGCGGCCGTCTTCATCCTCGCCTCCGCTC
>JAHHMJ010000647.1 GCA_018678395.1 Gemmatimonadota bacterium
GCCGCGAGCCAGTCGCGATGCCAGCGGATCTGGGACTCGCCGTAGAGCCCGCTGCCCGTGTAGTCCAGGTATGCCTGTCCGGATTCGTCCAGTCGCGAGAACTCCCGGGCGCGCAGCGCTCGAAAGAACTCCGCATCAGAAGCGGCGGACGCCATGGCCTGTTCCCCCGGACGGTGGACGATGGAGCACCGAGAGGACGGGACGGATACCGACGGGGGCATCCGTCACGCCGGTCTCCGGCGCGGTGGACGTTTCAAGATCGGCCGACTGCCCGACCTTCGCTACTGCTGCGGGGACGCAGCGACGGGCGCACGCCCGCGCACTGCCGTCAGCCGCCGCCCGCGACGAGGGGCAACTCCGGGTCCAGAGCCCATTCGTTCATCGAGCCGTCGTACAGGCGCGCGTCGAATCCCAGCGTCCGCGCGACGAAGGCGACCCCGGACGCCCAGAAACCGATGTGGCAGTACGTCACCACCCGGTCGCCCTCGGCGACGCCGGCCTGGGTGAACAGGTCACGCAACTCGCCTTCGGGCCGCAGGCGGCCGTCATCGGTGAACAGGCTGAGCAGCGGGACGCTCGCCGCCCCCGGGATGTGCCCCGCCCGACCGGGACGCTCCTCGCGCTCGCCGGTGTAGTGCTGGGGCCGGCGGCCGTCGAGGAGCGCGATGCCGGGCGCATCGCCCTCCGCGAGCACGAAGTCGCGATCGACCCGGCGGTCGAGGCGGTCGGGGGTGTCCAGAACGCCCCGCTCGACCAGCGGCGCATCGCCGGTCGCGACCGCACCGCCCGCTGCGGTCCACGCGTCCAGGCCGCCGTCGAGAAGACGGGCGTCGTCCTTGCCCAGCACCTGGAGCGTCCAGATGGCACGGGTGGCGTTGGCCACGCCGGAGCCTTCGAAGACGGCCACCACGGTCGAGCCGCTGGACACACCGGCGGCCTCGAAGGCCGACCGCGCTGAACCGAGATCGTCGGGCAGCTCGAGTCTGCGGTAATCGGGCCCGTCGGGATCACCGGTCGTGACCGAGATCGCCCCGAGGTCGACGGGAACCGCGCCGGGGATGTGGGCCTCGGCGTAGTTCTGCCCCACGTGCAGCACCAAGACGTTCGGATCGTCCAGGTTGGCCTGCAGCCACGCGGCGTCGACGACCAGGCGGCTGCGAGGATCGTCCTGGGCGGCCGCCTCGTGAGCATCGGCGGACAGTGCGACTACGGCGAGGAGAAGCGCGGCGAACGCGGTCCGAGCGGGGACGCGGGGCATGGGCGGGACGTGCTTGGGCGAGAGCATGGTAACCGAGGTCGGAGGGCGATCCAGTTGCAAGCGGCGGGGCGCCTCGGGTTTGGACTCCGGAACGCGTGAGAAGATCCACCGGGGCCGAGGCGGGGGGACGGCGCGGAACCCCTCGGGATCAGGCTTCCGCCCCGAGCTGCGTCCAGAGTGAGGTCATCTCGTGCGAGGCGTCCTGCATCGCCAGCAGCGACAGCTCGTCGAGGCGACGAGCCATCGACGGGCCCAGGACACTTCGGAGGAACGTCATCGGGTACTCGAGATCCCAGTCGAGAAAGGGCGTTGGGCCCTGCTCGAGATTCTCCAGGATGCGCAGGACCAGGTACGTGTCGTCGAGCAGTCCCGCGAGCCCGTGCGTCATCTCCGGGATCAGATCGATCGGACGCGTGAAATACACGACCGCACGATCGAGCAGGGGCTGCACGACCGGCACCAGCTTGCGGGCCTCGGCCTCCTGCGCGGCCCGCGCGAGGAAGATCGGGACGGTCTCGATGATCTCGAGCGCCACCTCGGCAGCCTCGCGCACCTCCGCCTCGTCGGGGTCGCGGAGACGGCGGCGGATGAAGCGTTCCAGCGGCTCCATCCCACGGGCGCGGGCGCTGGCGATGACGGCCTGGACGTCGCGCAGGTTCACCCGACCCCCTCGGCGAGCAGCTCGGTGAACCGCGCAGCGATGCGAGGGCCGGCGGCCTCGTCCTCGTGCTTGAAGAAGACGTAGCGGTCCTCGACCGGGAGGGCCGCCAGGCGACGCGCCCATTCCCGGAGAGCCGCCTCGTCGTAGTCCTCGCGTCGCAACCGCGCGTAGCACCACCCGCCCCCGGCGGCGAGCGGCGGGTCCTTGTCGGGATTGCCGGTATCGGCGGCGGCGAGGGCGTGACCCCGCTCCGCGAGCGTATCGACCACCCGGTCCTCGAACCACGATCGGCTGCGGAACTCGAAAGCGACCCGGATCCCCTCGGGAATCCAGTCCAGGAACGTGCGCAGCGTGTCGAGGTCGGCTTTCAGCCACGGGGGTGTCTGGACGAGAAGAGCGCCGAAGGTGGGCCCCATCTCGGACACGTTGCGCACCAGGAACTCCAGCGCTTCCCGGGCGTCGGGGCCCAGCTTGCCCTGGTGGCTGATCCGCCGGGATGCCTTGATCACGAAGCGGAATCCCTCGGGCACCTGCTCGGCCCAGCCGGCCAGCACATCGCGTTTGGGCATGCGATAGAACGTGTTGTTCACCTCCACCGCACCGAGCCGTTGCGCGTAGTAGGCGAGACGGGCGGACGCCGGCGTCCCCTCCGGATAGAAGGGACCCGTCCACTCGTCGTACGACCACCCGCTGGTGCCCACTCGATCGGCCATCGCCCCTCCCTCGGCTGAACCCGCACACCACACGGCCTCGCCCGCCGCGCGGCGGGCAAGGTAGGGAG
>JAHHMJ010000578.1 GCA_018678395.1 Gemmatimonadota bacterium
GAGCAGGGCCGCTGGATGTGGGCGCGGGTGAAGGGCAAGACTGAGAATGCCCTGCTCGCGTTGCCGTTCCGGGCCGTCTACAACCTGCGCCCCGCCTACATCCAGCCGCTGAAAGGTGTGCGCTCCAAGACCCGGCTGTATGCCGTCGCCTACGGCATCGCAGGACCCCTCTACCCGCTGCTGCGCCGGCTCTTCCCGAGTCGGGTGACGGACTCGGTCACCGTCGGGCGGGCCATGATTCGGCTGGCGACCGACGGGTTCGAGCGGGGGATTCTGGAGGGGGAGGACATCAACCGGTTGGGGACGGCGAAGGGCTGAGGGCGAGCGAGCGCCCGCGGTCAGCGTGCCGCGGGCCTCGGTCCGCCCCCCTCTCCCGGCCATCGCACCGTCGCGCCCTCGGTCGGTAGCAGGCGGATTCGCCTCGGCCGCCGCTCGACTTCCTCGCGCGGCGTGACCTCCCACTCGACGCACACGATCCGAGCCGACCGCTCCTCGTGCCGCAGGCACCGGCGGTAGTACCCCTCGCGCCGGACGGTGTCGAACACCGTGGCGACTAGTTCGCCCTCGTCGTTGGGAATCACCTCCATGCGCACCGGGCAGCTGACCCAGTACCCCCCACCCCCTCGTCGAGGCGTTGCTTCGCACAGATTCCGCTGCCCCAGATCTCCGTCCCAGATCACCAGCCGATCGGAGGCGAAGGTCAGCATGCCGATGTAGACGACACCGTCGATCGTGGCCGACATGTCCCAGGTACCGTCGAGGATCGGGAGCTGGTCGGAGCCCCCGGAAGATGCGCAGCCGGTCAGGAGGACGGTCGTCGCGATCCACGACACGGCGAGGGAGCGGAGCATCGGACGCCGGACTTGGGGGGCAGGGGATTGTGAACGTCGTCCGCGGCGACGCTGGGCGCCAGTGAGCCTGCCGCAGGGTCGGGGGCAGCTTCCGTCGGAGCGTGTTCGTGAGAACCGCATGATCGGGTTCTCGATCGTCTCCAGCGTATGGAGGTGAAGGTCGAATTCACCCCCAGCCGAGTCCCGACCATGAGCCACGACATCGCACTCGCCACGCATCGCAAGAGTGACCGAATCGCCCGCTACCGCACGGACGGCGCCGCGCTGGCACTCCTGCGCCACAAGCGGTCCGAAGTGGTGGTCGATCTCGCGCACTGGATGAACAACCACCAGGCCCGTCTCGAGGTCACCCAGCTGCAGCAGGAGGTGGCCGACATGGACCGCGACCGCCGGCGCATCGTGATCGTCGCGGTCACGGGGGTGGGATCGCTCATCGGCGCGTTCGCCTTCACCCAGGTCGCATCGCGGATCGCGGGTGCGTCGTTCACGAGTTGGAGCATGGCCGCGCCGGTCGTGACGCGGGTCGGGGCGTCGCTCACGACGAGCGCTCCGCTGCGCATCACCATGCGCCAGATCGCGATCGGTCAGATCGCGAGGGGCACGCTCATTTCCGTGCCGGTGTCGGTGGCGTTGGAGCGCTATGTCGGCTCGAGCGCGCTGCGCGAGCTCTGGCACCTGGCCGCGAGTCTGCGGCCCGCGGCGTCCGTGAAGCCGTGGACCGCGACCTGCGTCCCGCGCACTTCGACCGAGGACCTCCCGCGACCGCTGCGCGACGCCGTGGCTCAGCGTGTCTCGCTGCACCTCGCCGAGGCCTCGGTCCTCGTACAGGCGCTCTCACTCATGAGCCGCCCTCAGCGTCAGGAGTGGTACCGCACCCTGCGTGCGGACGTCTCGGCGATGGTGGACCGGGAGCATGGCGATCTCCCCGCACACCAGCGGGCTGCGCTCTACGCGACGCTCCTGTGGGACTTCCTGAACGGACTGCGCAACGAGTTCGACGCGCTGGACCAACGGTGGACCACGGACCTGCGAACCCTCGCGAACGGGATCCAGCGCGAGCAGTTCGGCATCACGCGGGTCGCGGCGCGGGAGAGCGGGCGGCTGATGCGGCTGGCTCGCTAGCCGGCGAGCACGGCCGCCGCCGCGCGAGCACCCGCCGCCAGAGCACCCTCGATGTGACCCGGGACCTCGGTCGAGGTCTCGGTGGAAGCCCAGTGCAGCCGGCCCTCGAGCGTCGGCGTTCGATAGAGAGGATGCCCGTAGGTAGCGTAATTCTGGAGGCCGTCGGCTCCGGGCGGCGCGGTGTACTCGTAGTCGCGCCAGTCCACCACGTGCACATCCCTCGGATCGGCGGCCTCGGGTCCGAAGAGCGTTTCGAGCTGACGGAGGATCGCGTCGGCCGTCGGAGTCGGTGCCCCGGGCCGGCGCGGGGGCACGAACCCGAACAGGGCGGCGGGCTCGCCGTCGGGCCCGCTCATGTCGTGGATCTCGCGGAGCGGCCCGACGTGGCTGATCGCGGCGCCGGCGAGACCCGTTGCTCGCCAGAAGGGGCGCGCGTACTGGATGACCGCCTTGGTCATCGCTCCCATCCAGACCGGCGTGACGGCTGCGAGGCGTGCGAGGGCCTCGGGGAGCGCGGGCTCGAAGGTGATGGCGTGAGTCGCGAGGGCCGGGGGGAGCGCCAACACCACCGCCCCGGCATCGACCGCCACCCGCACGGACTCGCCGCCGGCAGCCTCCAGCCGCGCCGCGTACACCCGGATCCCGTCCTTCGTGACCTCGATCCTCTCCACGGCGTGGCCGAGCCGTACTACTCCTGCCGGGAGCGTGTCGCCCATCGCGGTCGCGACGGCCTGCATCCCGGCCGTGACCCGACCGGCCGGCCCATCGATCGGGTTGCCCTGAAGCCTCTGCACGCCCCGGGTGTCCTGATAGAGCGCGTCCCCCTCCAGGTGCTGAGCGTGGGTGCCGAGGCCGAGCTCGGCGATGAGCGCCTGGATGCGCGGCTCGTTGGACCAGAACCACGTGGCGCCCAGGTCCAGACCCCGATCCCCGACCGGATGAGACAGCAGTCGCCCTCCGACCCGGTCCTGCGCCTCGAGGACCGCGACGTCCCTGCCCGCCGCGCCGAGGGCGCGGGCGGCGGCCAGCCCGGCCACCCCCGCGCCCACGACGACGACGTCTACCGAACGCCTCCGCGCCGCGGCATCGCGATCGGATCGATCGGGTCCGCAGCGGGAGCGGACAGCTGCGCGGCGGCGGCGAGCGCCTCGGCCACGTCCGTCGCCAGCCACGCATTGATGTCCTCGATCACACCCGGAAGCTGCTCCCAGGACCGCTCGATGGCGTCGAGCTGGGTCCGGGTGGGCGGCATGTGGATGGACTGGATCGAGCGCCAGGCTCCCGCGCCGTCCGAGGCGTCATCCAGTACCTCGTCCAACTCCTCCAGCCGCTCGAGCGCGGCCTGGAGCTGGTCGGTAACCGCGTCGTCGTCCGCCTCCTGCGCACGCTCGAGCGCGGCCTCGAGGCGGTCCGCGGTCTGCCCCAGCGTCCGGTTCGCATCCTGTGCGGGGCCCGACATCCGGTAGCTGTCGAGCATGGCTTCGTGGCGCGCCATCAACTGCGCCCGCGTGATGTCCGTTCGGGGGTCGAGCAGGACCTCGAAGTCGGCGCTGGACGCCGCGTCGGATCCGTCCGCGCTCAGCGTGACCGTGTAGTTGCCCGGCATCACCCGCGGGCCCGGTCCCATCATCTCGCCGTCCGGTCCCTCGAGGCTCATCGCCAGATTCCAGACGACCTCGTTCACACCGGGGGTGGCCGCCTGGCGCAGCTCGCGCACGATGGTTCCCGCGGAATCCGCGATCCGCAGCGTTACGCTGTCGGCTGCATCGGCCGTCGCGTGATCGACGTGATAGCGGAAGTAGGCGCCGTAGTCGGGGTTGTCGGCCTGCCAGATCCCGGCCGGCCATTCCTGCGGCGAATACGGGTTGTACGAGACGACGTCGCGGACGGGGAAGAGGCCGACGCCGTCGAGCGATGCCTCGGCGTCCATGGCCTCGAGCGGGCCGATGTCGTCCATGATCCAGATGCCGCGGCCGTGTGTGCCGAGCACCAGGTCGTTGTCGCGAGGGTGGATGTCGATGTCGTCGACGGGCACGGTCGGCAGCCCCGACTCCATCTCCGTCCACATCTCCCCACCGTCGACGCTGACCCACACGCCGAGCTCGTTGCCGACGAACCAGAGGTTCGCGTTGCGGGGGTGCTGCTCGAGCGCACTGACGGAGTTCGCGGGGAGTCCGTTCGTGATCAGGCGCCACGACGCGCCGAAGTCGTCGCTGCGGTATACGTACGCCGCGAAGTCGTCGGAGCGGTGTCCGTCGAATGCGGCGTAGATCGTGCCGGCCGCCGCGTGCGAGGCGATCAGCCGCGTGACGTAGGTGTTGGCCGGGAGCCCGGGCACGTTCTCGGTCAGGTCGGTCCAGGTCACGCCGCCGTCCTGCGTTCCCATCAGACGACCGTCGTCGGCGCCCGTGTAGAGCACGGTCTCATCCAGCGGCGACTCGGCGATCGAGACCAGATTGCCGTAGGTCGACTGCCCGTCGTTTCTGGACATCTGCGGTGCGGAGCCCGGGACGCCCATGATCTCGAGCTCGTCGCGGTCGATCGCGTAGGTCAGTTCGTCGGAGATGCGCTCCCACGACGACCCGAGATCGTCCGAACGGAAGAGCATGTTCGCGCCGTAGTAGATGCGGTCGTCGTCATGCGCCGACATCAGGATGGGGGTGTTCCAGTTCCGACGCAGCGACATCGACTCGCCGTTCTCGTCGAAGGCCTCGGGTCGGACGCCGAACTGACGCTCCAGGGCGATGACGTCGACGCGGACCAGGTTGCCTCCCTGAGACTCCGCGAACATCAGCCGTCCGTTCGGGTGCAGCTCGGTGAAGAAGCCGTCACCGCCGCCGATGTTGGTCCAGTGCTTGTCGCGGATGCCCTGGCGTCCCCAGCTGTCCGACGGCGCGCACCACGAGCCGTTGTCCTGCAAGCCACCGCATACGTGATACGGCCGTCGCATATCGACGCCGATCTCGTAGAACTGCGACACCGGCAGGTTGCGCAGCTGACGCCAGTTCTCGGACCGGTCGAACGTCACCGACACGCCGCCGTCTCCGCCCATGATGATGTGGTCGGAATCGGCCGGGTTGATCCAGATGGCGTGGTGGTCGAGGTGGACCTCTTCGGCCGCTTCGTCGGTGAACTCCTCACCGCCGTCCTGCGACATGTAGAAGTCGGCGCCGCCCAGGTAGACCCGCTCGGGGTCGTTGGGGTCGACCCGGATCTGCGAGTAGTACATGGGACGGGGGTTCTCGGTGCTGACCTGCTCCCACGTCTCGCCGCGGTCCCAGGAGCGGTAGACGCCGTCCTCCTCGACGCCGTCGTTGTCGCCGGACGCGTCGGCCTGGACGACCGCGTACACCCAGTCGGGATTCCCCCGGTAGATGTCGAGCCCGATGCGCCCCATGTCGCCCTGCGGCAGGCCCTCGGTCAGCTCGTGCCACGAGTCGCCGCCGTCGAGCGTACGGTGGATTCCCGAGCCCGGCCCGCCGCCGTTGAATCCCCATGCGCGCCGCTGGCGCTGGTACATGGCCGCGAAGATCGTGTTGGGATCGGCCGGGTCCATGATCAGGTCGATGGCGCCCGTATGCTCGTCGACGTAGAGCACCTTCTCCCAGCTCTCACCGCCATCCATGGTGCGGAAGACACCGCGTGTCTCGTTGGGGCCCCAGAGGTGGCC
>JAHHMJ010000668.1 GCA_018678395.1 Gemmatimonadota bacterium
CCACCGCGGCTTCTCCACGCGCGGCCACGGCGAGGCCGAAGAGCGGCATGAAGTCGGTGCCCGGGCCGGTCAGGACCGTGCCCGCGTTCCACGAATCGTCGACCATCGAAAACCGTACGGCGGCGCCCAACTGACCCCGGGCGTTGGGCGCGCCGGCCCAGACCGTGGGGCCGGCGGCCACGGCGACCGAGGTGCCCAGACGGCCTGCGGCGCCCTCCGGGGCCGAGAGGGTGCCCTCGACCGCGAGCGACGAGCCCTCGCCCCCGAACCCGAAGACCGTCACCCCGCCGCCACCGGGTGCGAGAGGCGTGCCGATGACGAAGCGCCCTTCGCCGGCCGCGAGCCCGCACTCCTTGTAGGGATCGAGCGAGAGCAGACCGCCCGGCTGGCTGAGGGGCGCTCCGGCGAAGTAGCGCCCGACCGACGCCCACTCGCCGTCTTGCGAGCGGTGATGCACCTCCAGGAAGGCGCCGCCGTCCGCGTCCGCCCCGCACACGCCCAGCAGTTCGCCGCCCATTCCGGAGTCGGCTCCGCCCATTCCGGCGAGTGCGGCTCCGAAGCGCATGTCGTCCGGCGCGCCGGTCAGCACCGCCTCTTCCACGAGCGCGTCACCGGTCCAGCGCAGGACGCGCACGGCCTCACGACCGCCGCTCCGCTCGACCGTCGCCGCCACCCCGCCCGCCAGCGCGACTGCGGATCCCGCCATGGTGGCGTCCGGTGAGGCGGCGATTCGCCCCACCGCCGACCAACCGTCCGCCGAGCGCCGGAAGAGGTAGGTCGCCCCGGCTCCGTCGGCCGCCGAAGGTGCGCCCACGAGGAGCCACTCCCCGTCGGCTGCGATCGCGCGGCCGAAGCCGTCCGACCGGACCCCGTCTGGTGCGGTGACGACCGCGGTCTCGGTCCATCCGTCGTCTCCGGGCTCGTAGACGTAGACCCGGCCCGGGCGCAGGACGTTCTGCGGCTGCCCGACGAAGAGCTGTCCGTCGACCACCGCGGCGGCACGGCCGAACGCCGATCCGAAGTCGTAGAGCTGCTGGGCGCTGGACGATGCGGGCGCCGCGAGGAGCAGGGCGGCGGCGAACAGTCCGGATCGAAGGGCTGCGCGGGGTGCGACGATGGGGCGTGGCATGGGCGTTTGGACGAGGGGTAGGGACGGGCCGGAGCCAAAGCCGTGGCGGGGACCCGGAGGGCAGGGTGAGGGGCCCGGCGGCAGGACGATGGGCCCGCCCGGCTCATCGGGGCAAGCGTGCGGCTCAGTCCACCCAGGTGGTGAAGTCTCGCGCCGGAATCCGATTCTTGGCATCGGGGATCGCTTCCGGCACGCCCACCTCGATCATGGCGACGACCCGCTCATCCTCGGCCACGCCGAAGGCGGCCCGGGCCGCGGGGTCGTCCATGACGGCGCCGGTCTTGATGTGCGAGCCGAGTCCCATCGCGTGAGCGGCCAGCGAGAGGTTCTGGACCGCCATCCATGCCGATGCGAAGTCCTCTTCTCGGATCTCCGGGTTCTCGTGGACGGTGGTGGCCACGACGATCATCGCCGGGAGCGCGCGGTGCATGGCTGTGACCTTCTCGACGACGGCGCGAGCGGCGCCGGGATCGTCGACCCGCTTCGCCTTGCGGGCCCCGAGAACCGTGCCGAAGGCGGCGCGCGCCTCCGCACCGAGCACGTAGAAGCGCCACGGCCCGGTCATGCGGTGGTTGGGTGCCTGGACGGCGGCTTCGAGAAGCGACTCGATCTGGTCGCGCGAAACCGGCGCGTCGGTGTAGCGCTTGATCGAGCGGCGCTGGTGAATGGCGTCGAGGGTGTCCACGGGTGCGTCAGCCTCCATGTCGGTCGGCGAGTGCGGCGAGGCCGGCGTCGTCCCCGAGAACCGTCGGCCCCGGGAACCGTCGGCCCGAGGGGGCGGCGCCGCTTCCGTTCGTCGCCGAACATCGGACTGGGCGGCCCGGGCGTCCAGCATCCCGGTCGGCCACGGGGGCGTCGGCGTGGGCCGCCGACGGCGTCAGCGCGCGGAACGGCGCAGGAGAGCCTGGACCCGCGCGGCGAAGCGCACGGCGTCGATCGGTTTGCGGAGGTAGTCGTCCGCTCCACCGAGCAGCAACTCGGCCTCGGCCTCGGCCGAGTCCTCGCTGGTCAGCACGATCACGGGCGTGTGGGCGGTGGCGGCCCGCTCCCGGATTTCCTGAAGGACTTCGCGCCCGTCGGTGTCGGGCATCCGCAGGTCGAGCACGACCAATGCGTATCCTGCGTCGTCGGCCGCCAACTTCTCGAGCGCCTCCCTGCCGCCCGTCGCCGCGTCGACCTCGTACTGATCACGCTCCAGGAGAGCGCGGGCTACCGCGGTCGTGACGGGGTCGTCGTCGACCACCAGCACTCGATTCGATCTCGTGGCATCCATCCCATCTGCGGCGTCGGGCGGAGTGAGACCGACGGGCTCGGCCCCCTCGCCGGCTTGGTCGGGTCCGTCACCGGTCCCCTCGATGGATTCGCCGAGGACCCGGCGGATCTCGTGCAGGGTGGTTTCACCCGCCTCGACTCGGGCCAGAGCGGCTTCACGGAGGCAGCGCATGCCCTCGTCGAGCGCCCGGCGCTCGATCTGTTGGGCCGACGCGCCGGAGAGGATCAGGTGCTCCAGGCCGGTGGTCATCGTGAGGACCTCTGCGATCGGCAGTCGACCCCTGTAGCCCTGTTCGTGACACTCGGGACACCCGATCGCTCGCCGGTGGGGCTCGACTCCGAACTCCTCGACCAACTCCGCCTCGTCGTCCGACAGCGGTCCCGTGATGGGTTCTACACAACTCGGGCAAAGACGGCGGACGAGCCGTTGGGCCAGGGCACCGCGCAGCGTCTGGACCACGGTGGCGATATCGAGCCCGAGGTCGGTGAGGCGGCGGATTGCTCCCACCGCGTCGTTGGCGTGCACGGTGGCGAGTACGAGGTGGCCCGTCAGCGACGCCTGTGCCGCCATGGCGGCGGTCTCGGCATCACGGATCTCGCCGACGAAGATGACGTCGGGGTCCTGTCGCAGGATGGCTTTGAGCGCCGAAGCGAAGGTCACGCCCTTCTTGGGCTCGACCTGGATTTGCGCGAGGCCCGGAAGTTCGTACTCCACGGGGTCTTCCACCGTCATGATGTTGACGGCGTCGGAGTCGATCTCGGTGAGCGCCCCGTAGATCGTCGTCGTCTTGCCCGAACCGGTGGGCCCCGTGACGAGGAGGATTCCGTCGCGCTGGCGCAGCAGTTGGCGGAGCGTCGCGAGATCCCGCTCCGGATGACCGGTTTCCTCGAGCGTCATGGTGGCGGCCCCGTCCAGGATCCGGATGACGGCCTTCTCCGCACCCCGCACCGGCACCGTCGAGATGCGCAGGTCGTATTTGTGTCCGCTGTCGACGATCTGCGCGCGCCCGTCCTGCGGGCGGAGGCGGTCCGCGATGTCCATTCTGCCCAGGACCTTGACGCGTGAGACCACGCGGCTCAGCACCGGAAGCGGAAGCTGCACCATCGTCCGGAGCACCCCGTCGACCCGGAAGCGCACGGTCCCGCCCTTCGGCGCGGGCTGCATGTGGATGTCGCTGGCACCCTGCACGATCGCTTCGTGGAGGATCAGGTTGGCGAGTTTGACCGCGGGGCCGGAGTCCGGGTCCACCTCCTCGACGCCCGATTCCTCGTCGGCCTCGTCGAGCACCTCCAGCGTGACGCCGTCCATCGTCCCGAGTCGCTCCACGATCTCCTCGACGGCGCGGTCGGGCTCGTAGAAGAGCTCGATCGCGGAGAGGATCGCTTCGGGCGAGGCGACGACGAACTCGGCGCGCCGACCCGAAGCGAATCCGATCTCGCGTTCGGCATCGACGTCGGATGGATTGCAGGTCGCCACCACGAGGCTCCGGTCCCGCATTCGGATCGGGAACACGAGGTGCCGCTCGGCGATCGTCCGCGGCAGCAGTTCCAGAGCGTCGAGTCGGGACGAGTCCAGGTCGGCCACTCTCATGCGGAAGAAACGGGCGACGGCCTGGACCATGGCTGCATCGTCGAGGTCGGCGCTGCACCGGATCTCTCTCCATACCTCCGAAGTGGGCGTTCCCGGGGGTGCGGACACGGGAACCAGCGCGTCGGTGAGCCCACCCCCGCAGATCGCCCGTGCGAGCCAGTGCTCCCGCCCGGAATCCGGCACTGCAGCGACGCCCGCCATCAGGGGTGCAGGAGGAAGGTGGAAAGCGTCCTGGTCCAGACGAGATCCGCGCCCCGGAAAGCCTGAAGGGCTTCACCGATCTCGGAGTCCTCGGCGTACCGGACCTGGATCGTGAAGCCCTCGGTCGGTCCCGGGCCTCCTGTGGTCACCATTCGGTACTCCAGGTCCTTGTACTCGAACGGCATCCCCTGCGCGAGATAAGGCGCCAGGGAATCGGACGCCGAGCCCCACTTGGTCGTGGGAGGGAAGCTCCCTGCCTCTTCCCGATACTGGAGGGCGGCGACCTCGACCTGGCGCACGTCGGTTCGTACTCGGGCAGCGTCCGCGCGCGCCAGCGAGACCCGGAGGAGCGGGATCGCGATTCCGACGAGGATGGCGATCAAGGCCATCACGAAGAGAAGCTCGATCAGGGAGAAGCCCCGGTGCTTCACGAGCCCTCCGGGGTCTGGACCGCATCGCGCACCGCAAGCAGCCAGGCGTCCGGGTCATCCGAGTTCGTGATGCGCAACGTCCCGACCAGGGGCGCGGCCACCGCGAGCTCGTAGCCGGATTCGGTGGCCGTCAGGCGGGTCGCCGCGGGCAACATGGGGGATAGCTCGGCGTCGGTGGGCAGGCGGCCGTGGTGATCGATGAAGTCCTCGAGTTCCGCGACCGTCAGGACGAGCGTGCGCGCGAGGTCGACCGCTTCGACGTTCGGTGGCGGCAGCGTGGCGCGGGCGCTCAGGCTCACGTTCCAGACCGCAACCAGGGCGAGAATCGGGAGCGTGCAGACGAGGCCGAGCCTGGCGGTCCGGCGTCGGCGGACCTCCTGGGGCGTCGCGTACGCCGCGTCTCGTGCCCTCGCATGCTGCGCTACCTCGACGACCAGGTGGTCGAACGGGCTCGACGGTTCCGTCGACGGTGCTGACACGGTCTCCCCGATGTTCGGATGCGCCATTCCGCGACGCGCGTCGGCGAAGTCTTCGAAAACGGTTCGACGTCCCGACGCGCGCTCTACTTCGAGAGGTATCGGCAGGTCGCGGG
>JAHHMJ010000137.1 GCA_018678395.1 Gemmatimonadota bacterium
GGACGATGCCGACCATGGCTTCCACGTCCGGAAGCGGTCGGGCCGCGACGACGCCGGCGTCATCCGGTCTCTTGCCGCGGGTCTGGCGCGTTGGGCGGAGGGTCTGTGATACTGCCCATTCCCACAGCCGCGGAAACACCGATGACGACACGACGAATCTCGCCGGGCCACGTTCTGGTCTGGATCGCGCTACTGACCCTCCTCGCGAGCGGCCCCGCCCTCGCACAGGCGACCGACGTCGACGGGGGTTCGATCGTGTGGCTGGTGCGCCACGCCGAACGGGCCGACGCGGGAGCCGACGACCAGCCCGACCCCGAGTTGTCGGATGTGGGCCGAGTCCGCGCCGCGGAGCTCGCCCGGTTTCTCGGAGAGGCCGGCCTGACCTCGATCTACTCGACGTCGTACCAACGCACGATGCAGACGGCCGATCCCCTGGCCCAGGCGTTGGGCCTGACCGTGGAGTCGTACGACCCGAGATCGATGGGGTCCCTGATCGAGATACTGCGCAGACCGGGGCGGCACCTCGTGGTGGGGCACTCCAACACCACGCCGGCCCTCGTCGAACAGCTCGGCGGCGATCCCGGCTCGAGCATCGAGGTCGAGGAGTACGACCGCATCTACGTGCTCCACATCGGTCGCGATGGCGACGTGCAGACGACCGTTCTGCGGTTCGGGCGACCGGCCCCGGGTGAATGAAGTCGCGGTAGAAGCGCCTTTCGCGGCCCAGCCACCGAGGCTCACGTCGGTCGCGCTCAACGTTTTTCGAACCGCGAGTGTCAAAAGTAGACACCCGGGCTCCGGCTATCGTCGCCCGGTGTGTGTGCGTGGGCCGATCGCCCTATCGACTGGCGGCGCAGGCTTTTGCGCCCCTTTGCGCGAATCGGGAAAACGCTGGCGCGAACGGGTGGAGTGACCGTATGATGGGCCAGCTTGGGTCGACTCTCTCCAGGCCGGGCGCGCCCATTCGGTCGGCGCCGGTTCGGAGGCGTTCGTGGGGAGGGGCGAAGAGACGGTGAGTCAGGACTACAATCCAACGTGAGGCGTGCATGAAGGCAGTCGTTTTTCTTGGCGGGCTCGGCCTGCTGCTTCTCGGGGGATCCGTAGACTCGGGTACCGCTCTCGACGGGCCCGAGCCGCTCCCAGGTATGACGTCCCTGCGACCGCTCGATCCGGGGGTGAGCAACGAGGTCATCGAGGAGTACTGTCAGCGCTGCCACAACGACCGGCGGCTGGTGGGCAACTTCTCTCTCGACGAGTTCGATGCCGGTCTCGCCCACGAGCAGGCGGAAGTGGCCGAGGCCATGATCCGTAAGCTTCGCGCAGGCATGATGCCCCCGGCCGGCTCCCGTCGTCCCGAGGAGGCGGTTCTCGAGGGGTTGGTCACCCAGCTCGAAACGACGATCGATTCGGCGGCGGCCCTCTCCCCCAATCCGGGGACCCGTACCTTCCAGCGCCTGAACCAGGCCGAATATGCGGCGTCGGTGAAGGACCTGCTGGCGCTCGATATCGACGCGTCCGGCTATCTTCCCCCGGACACGAAGAGCGCGAATTTCGACAACATCGCAGACGCTCAGATGTTGTCGCCGACGCTCATGGACGCCTATCTGAACGCCGCCGGCGAGGTCAGTCGCATCGCGGTCGGTGATCCGCGCGCGATCCCCAGCGAGGCGACCTACAAGGTGCCACGGCTCGCCTCCCAGAACGAGCACATCGAGGGCACGCCCTTCGGCACGCGTGGCGGAGTCAGCGTCGTGCACACCTTCGCCGCCGATGGCGAGTACCGCTTCCGGATTCTGCTCCAACCCACTCCGACGGGTGAGATGTTCGCGCGGACGGCCCGCGACGAAGTGATCGAGGTTTCGATCGACGGAGAGCGTGTCGCGCTGCTCGAGATCGACCGTTGGATGTCGCAGTCGGACCCCGACGGGACCGAGATCGAGACGGGGACGGTCTTCATCCGGGCGGGTCCGCGCCGGGTGTCCGCCGCCTTCCTCCCGACCCAGGAG
>JAHHMJ010000192.1 GCA_018678395.1 Gemmatimonadota bacterium
GGCGGGATGCAGACGTTCGAGTGGAGCGTGCTGTATCCCGGTTTCGCGAAGAAGCTCGTCCCGATCGCGGGGTCACCGCAGCTGGGAGGCCACGACGTCGCACTGTGGGAGGCGTACAAGCGGCTGCTGGACTGGAGTGCGGAGTGCGCGTGTGCCGAGGCGCAGGAGCTGCTCGCGGCTCTCATGATCCTCAACAGCACCACCAGCGACCAGGACGGCGCCGACCTTCCGGGCGACACGGTGACGAGCCGGGTCGAGGGGGCTTCGGGCTCGATCGACCGGGGAACCGCCCTGAACCTCATCCGGCAGGCCGACGCGATGATCGCGACAGACGTGACGCACGCCTTCGACGGCGAGTGGGCCGGGGCAGCCGAGGCCGTTCAGGCACAGATGCTCATCATCGCCGAGTCGAGCGACCACGTGGTCACCCCGCGGACCGGCATGACCTTCGCCGAACACCTCGGTGAGAAGGCGACCCCGATCCTCTTCGAGACCGGGTGCGGCCACGGGCTGCCCGCGTGCGAGATGTTCCGGGTCGGGGCGCTGATCCGCGACTTCCTGCGCAGGGAGCCCTGACGGGAGGCCCGAGCGCGCACCCCGAGCGCGCAACCCGGGCGGGTCTCCCGACTCGCTACTCCTCCCCGCCGTACCTCCGCCGCAGCGCATCGATCAGCGCCTGCCGCACGTCGCGGTGCGATCCCACCACCTCGAGCTGGGGATGGTCGGGCGTGAGGTAGCCGAGCCCCGTCTCGCGTCCGGTGATCAGAAAGTCCGTGATCGCCACGCGGTAGGTTGCATCGGGATCGATCGGCGCTCCTGCGACCTCGAAGGGCGCGCCGATCACGGTCCAGTCGACGCCGGCGGTGTGCAGGTATCCGCCCGTGCCCTGGTTGTCGACGCCCTGGCGCAGGACCTCGTTCAGCAGCGCGCCGCCCATCAGCACCTCGACGACCTCCCCACCGAACGGCAGCGCGCGGATGACGTCGTACTGCGTCATCGGTCCCGGCGGAATCACGTCGTCGATGCGGATCGAGCCGCCGTTCAGGATGCTCAGGTCGGCGCCCTCCACCTCGGCGAGCATGCCCTCGGCGATCAGTTCGGTCAGCATGGTCGGGCGCGTGCGCACGCTCGCCTCGAGTCCGTCGAGCGGCTCCGTCACGTTCGCGACCACCTCGTCGGGCTCGAAGCCCTGGGCGCGGAAGCCGGCGTAGGCGATGTCCACCCAACGGGCCGCTTCCGCGGCCGTCTCGGGTTCGTCCGTCGTCTCGTCCGTGATCGGCACGAAGCGCGATTCGATGTCGAGCTGCTGCACCCGCGGATCCCAGCGAATCTCGTGTACGAACACCGAGCGCGCGTTCGCGTCGGCCTTGGTGATCGGAATCAGCCGGGGTCCCCGGCGCAGGACCATGTTCTCGTGGTCATGCCCACCCATGATCAGGTCCAGCTCGGGCACGGTCTGCGCCAGCTCCGTGTCCTCGGCGAAATCCAGGTGCGTGAGTGCCACGAGCGCCTGGACGCTGTCGCCGAGCGCGTCGACCTCGTCACGCACCGCATCGATCGGATCGGACACGGAGACGTAGTCGGGCTCGCCTCCCGCGCGGGTCACCCCGATCATGCCGAGACGCAGCGTGTCGCCGGCCGCGCCGATGAAGCGGAGGACCTCGACGCCCGAAACCCCCTGCAGTGGGCGGCCGGCCCCATCGAGCACGTTCGAGGTGAACCAGCCGAACTCGGCCTCGTCGAGCCGCCGGCGGAAGTCCTCCGCGTCGAGGTCGAACTCGTGATTGCCGAAGGTGGCGTAGTCGAGGCCCATGGCGTTGAGCACCGCGACCATCTGCCGCCCGGCGAGGCGTTCCCCGTCGATGCGGGCGGTGCCCAGCGCCGATGGGCTGAGGAAGTCGCCGGCGATCACGGCGAGCGTGTTGGGATTCCACGCCTCGAGGCGCTGGAGCAGGGTGGCGACCCGCGCGAGCCCGCCCTGCGCACCGCCGCTGACCGGCGTGATCTCGTACACGTCGTTGAGCTGGACGAGCGTCACACGGATGTCGTTCGAGGTCGACCCGGGCAGGCGGCGCTCGTCCTCGGCCGGCGTGGGGGCGTCGGTCGACGGTGCGCTCGAGGGGGAGGCGCAGGCGGAGACGGCGAGTGCGAGGACCGCGGCGGCCGCGCGCGCTCGAGTGGCGGGCCGCATCACCGCCCCCTCCCCGAATCCTCGGGCTCCAGGCGCCACCACCACTGTGTGGGCAGCGCCCGCTGGCGGGGCCAGATCTCGGTCAGGGTGTCGGCTTCGTAGAGTCGGCCGTTCTTCATCACGTGACTGATGTCCACGGTGGTTTCGAGGTCGTCGAGAGGATTCGAGTCGAGGATCTGCAGATCGGCCAGCTTGCCCACGTCGAGCGAGCCGAGGTCGCCGCCGAGTCCGATCGCTTCGGCGCTGTGCAGCGTCGCCATCATGAGCGCGTCGTGCGGGTCCATGCCGCCCGAGGCCATCATCCACAGCTCCCAGTGCGTGCCGAGGCCCTGTACCTCACCGTGGGACCCGAGCCCCAGGCGACCGCCGGCCTCCATCCACTTCACCATCTGCTCGGACTGCAGCGTGTGGACGTACTGGTCCTCGCGGTACCAGGTCGTCTGCTGCCATTTGTCGGTCTCGTCGTGCGGCGTGAAGGTCTGCAGCCGCTGGACGGAGTCTACGTCGGTGTGGGTCAGGTAGTACTGCATGCCCGACGGTCCGCCGTACGCGACCACGAGCGTCGGCGTGTAGACCAGACCGCTCTCGGCGCCCAACTGCACCACGTCGCGATAGAACGGCGCGATCGGGAGCGAATGCTCGAGCCCCGCGTAGCCGTCCTGCATGAGGGTCAGGTTCATGGTGAAGTTCGAGCCGCCCTCGGTCGTGGGGGTGAGGCCGAGTTCGTTGGCCGCCATGATCACCCACTGCCGGACGTTGCGGTCGCCGGCCATGTACTGCTTGATCGTCTTCGTGTTGAAGTGGTCCGAATACCGGCGCAGCACGTCGCGCGCGTCGTCCAGGCTGCGAATGAGATCGGCGCTGAAGACGCCCGGGCCCGTCGAGTAGAGCCGCGGCCCGATCAGTTCGCCCACTTCCATCAGGTCGCTGTAGGCGACGATGTCTTCGGACGAGGTCTGGGGATCGCGCTGCGTCGTGACGCCGTAGGCGAGCTGCGCCAGCAGCTGCGACACCTGCTGGCGATGCACTCCCCACGCGAACCAGGTGTGCGCGTGGATGTCGACGAGACCCGGGTAGATCGTCTTGCCCGACATGTCGCGGACGTCGGCGCCGTCGGGGATCGTCACGCTGCCCGTGGGACCCACTGCCGCGATGCGGTTGTTCTCGATCACGATCGTCCCGCGCTCGATCACCTCCCTGTCGCGCATCGTGATCAGCCGGGCGTTGGTCAGGGCGATCGCGCCCTCGGGGCGATCCTTGGCGACCGTGATTTCGACGTCGGCGCGGTAGGGCTCGTAGGCGGGCACGTCGTCGTCTTCGGCGTCGCTCTCGCCTTCGCCGGCGGCTTCGTCGTCTTCGGGTGCATCCGGATCTACGGGATCGCCGGGTGCGGCGTCCGCGGCATCCGTCTCAGCCTCTTCCTCGTTCGCTTCCGCGCGTGCCACGCGCACCGAGTCCGATACCAGCGAGTCCGCCAGCGCCATGTCGTGCTGGAAGAAGCTGCGCCCGATCGACCAGTGCGCGACCGCGCCGTCGCGTCGCCAACCGACGAAGTCGCCGCCGATATCCGTCAGTCGACGGGTGGGCACCGACGATGACGCCGAGACACTCACGGTCGGGGCGTTGCCGCCCACCGGCGGCACGGTGATCAGGTAGGCGTTGCGGTTGGCGCGCACGATGGCGTGGCGGCCGTCCGGAGAGAGGACCACTTCGTCCGGCGTGCTCGACCCGCTCACGCTCGGGGCGTTCACCCGCACGACCGTCTTGATGTCCGTGCCGTCGAAGCGCATCGACAGCAGGCCCTCGCCGCCGGCCCACACGTACAGGCGCTCGGGGTCGGGCCCGATGTGCGGAGCGTTGCGACCCTCCTGCGTCGAGCTGGCGCCGACCCAGGTGATGCGCTCGGTGTCCCCGCCCTCCGCGGGCAGCCAGACGTACTCCAGCTCGGCCGCGCCCGAGTGCCGCCCGAAGTCCTCGAGCGTGCGCATCCGGTGCATCATCGAGCCGCGCACCCCCATGATGCGCGAGCCGTCGGAAGTGTAGGCGATCTTGTCGTAGAAGGCGGACCGAGCGGTCAGGCGCTCGGGATCACCGCCATCCGCCGACACCCGCCACACGTCGCCGCCGACCGAGTCGTTCCAGGTCACGAAGGCGATCCAGCGGCCGTCCGGTGACCAGGTGGCGGCGTGCCCGACGTCGGTGCCCTCGGTGAGGCGTCGCGCGTCGCCGATGACGGGGTGGTCGTCCTGCGATCCTCCGGGTCCTCCGCGACCCGCCGGCAGATCGGCGATCCACAGGCGGTCGAGCGCGCTGAAGACCACCTGCGACCCGTCGGGCGACGGCCGCGCGCCCCGGATCTGGGCCACGGTCAGCGATGCGTCGTCGATCGGGTACTCGAAATGGGCGAGCTCGCCCATCTCCTGCTCGATCCGGGCGGTGAAGGGGACCTCGGTCGCTTCGCCCGAGGGCACGGCAACCCGCCAGATCTTGCCGTCCCACGTGGTATAGAGGTGCTGCGAGTCGGGACTCCAGGCCGACGCCGGATAGACGTCGCGGTCCCGCGTGCGTCCCCCTTCGCTGTCGTCGCGCTGCACGTCCATGACGAGCCAGCGGTCCTCGCCGGTCTCGAGGTCCAGCAGCTTCAGCGCCGAGCGCGCGTCGTAGCGAGTGGCGTAGACCAGCCAGCGGCCGTCCGGGCTGGGGGACGGCCGGAAGGCGCCTTCGAGTTCGTGGGTGCGCACGAGGGTGCGACCGGTTTCACGGTCGAGCTGGGCGATCTGGTAGGTGCCGACGCGCCGGGCCGAGCTGCGGATCGTCTCGTGCGGATGAAGGTCCTCGGGGATGACGTCCGTGTCGAACCCTCCACCCAGATTCCCGCTCAGGTTCACCCACACGACCGAGTCGTCGGGGCCGAAGGCGG
>JAHHMJ010000556.1 GCA_018678395.1 Gemmatimonadota bacterium
AACCAGATGAGGCCGTCGTCGGCGCCGAACGCCGCACCCATGGTCCGGAGTCCGGCCGGCTCGTCGATCAACTGCACCCCGCTGCCGCCGGTCCGATGAATCATCCAGAGCTTCGTGCCCTTCGTGACCACGACGTAGTCGCCGTCGGGGGTGAACTCGGGCGAGATGTAGGAGTCGTGCGAGCCGCGCGTGAGCTGGGTCGTGTCCGTGAGATCGAGCGAGAGGATCCAGACGTTCTCGCCGCCGTCCCGGTCGGAGGTGAACACGACGCGTTCGCCGTCGGGAGAGAACCGGGGCTGGGCGTCGAAGCCCATGCCTCGCGTCAGCTGGGTCGCCTCACCGCCCTCGATCGGCATCGTGTAGAGATCGCCGAGCAGATCGAAGACCAGGGTGGATCCGTCCGGGCTGACGTCCACCGACATCCACGACCCTTCCGTGGCCCGCATCTCCAGCGTGCGTGTGGGCACCAGAGGCAGGCCCTCCTTGAGGAGCTCGGCCTCCGAAGCCGTATCGGGGGACTCCTGGACCGGCGCCTGCGCTCGCAGGCTGGAGGGGGCGAAGGCGACGAGGAGGCACGTCGCAGCGACGCGAAGGGGAAGTCGGGACCGGGCCATGGGCGCGTACGTGGGCGGAGGGACGTGGGTGGACGGCCCTCCAGCTTAGGATTCCCGGGCCGAGCACGCTACCGAGCACGGGCGCCGAGCCGATCGGTCGTGGCACCGGTGCGGCGCCGGGCCGGTGCTGCGTTGCGGGCCTGCGACAGGCCGCGCGCCCCCCGGCTCCTCGTCGCCCGGAGAGGGGACACCCCAACCGTCTGCCGACCAACCGTTTGGCCCATCCACCGGATGGCTACCGGCAAACTCGGTATGCCGGTTGCTCGGGTTGGTGGGAGACCCTCGCCAGGAGCCCTCTCTGACTTCCTACGACGATCCCCGACCGGATTCCGACGCTGATCGCCGGCCCCCTCCGGGCTGGGCGCGCACGCCGGCCGCTTTGCGGACCCGCGGCTCGTCGCTGTATCCGATACCGCCGGACCCGGCACTGCGGCCGACGCCCCGGGTCCGGGGGCTCGCCCCCGCCGAGGCCCTGGCGCGGCTGGAGTGGCCGGTCCGCCTGACCGCCCTCCTCATGGTGGCGGTTCCGGTGGTCGACCTGCTTCTCGCGAGTTCACCCGCCCTGCCCGGCGACTCCGGTTGGCGCCTCGCGGTCGCCTCGAGCCTCCCGGGAAGCCTGCTGCTCCCCTGCCTGGGCACGGTGCTGCTCGGCGTCCTCGCCGTCGTGCGGCCGTCGCACCCTACCCGCATTCTCGCGCTCATGGCCGTCGCCTCGGGGATCTTCCTCGGAAGCTTCGCCGTCGGCACGCTCACCCGCGACCTGGTCTACGTGGCGGCCGCCGGGGGTACGCCCGGCGCCATCGCGCTCTGGACCCCCTTCCTCGGTCTCCTCACGATCGCGGCCCACCTGGGGGCCGGGTGGGGCGTGCTCATGCACGGCTCTACCGGCGGTCTGCCGCTCGCGCCTCCTCCCGGCCTGCACCGGCTGGGAATCGACCTGCTCGACTGACGCGCGCCCCGACCACTCGCACGATCGGCGGCCCCGGCCCATACTGCCGCATGCGCAACCTCATTCTTCGCGTGGTGGTGAACGGGCTCGCCCTCTGGGCAGCCGCCTATTTCGTCAACGGCATCACGCTCACCGACGACGTCGGTCAGGTCGCCCTCGTGGCGCTCATCTTCGGGCTCGTCAATGCGGTCCTGAAGCCCATTCTGATGCTCGTGTCCTTCCCGTTCCTGATCGCCACACTCGGGCTCTTCGCGCTCGTGGTGAATGCCGCGATGCTGATGATCACGGCCCGAATCATGGACGGGTTCGCAGTCGACGGTTGGGGCGCAGCGATCTTCGGCAGCATCGTCGTGTCTCTCGTCACGATGCTCCTCGGCGGGCTGAAGGACGACAAGGACTGACGGCCTGGAGACCTTCGTCCAGACGGCCCCCGGGCTCGAACCGGCGCTGGTCGCAGAGCTGAGCGAGCTGGGGCTCTCCGGGACGGAAGAACCCGGCGGCGTCACGCTGCAGGCCGATCGCGAGGGCATCGCACGACTGAACCTCCACCTCGCCGTCGCGTCGCGGGTCCTGGTCACGGTGGGGTCGTTCCGCGCCAAGGCACTCGGAGAACTCGAACGAAAGGCCGCCGGGCTGCCCTGGAACGACTTCGTCGCGCCCGGTACCGAGCCGGAGTTCGCGGTCACCTGCCGCAAGTCGCGCCTGTACCACTCCGGGGCGGTGGCCGAACGACTGGCGAAGGCGG
>JAHHMJ010000364.1 GCA_018678395.1 Gemmatimonadota bacterium
GCTCGGCACGGACCAGTTCCGCACCCTGGGCGATCGAGTGAACCATCGGCTTCTCGCAATAGACCGACTTGCCGGCGCGCAGCGCATCGACCGAGATCCGCTGATGCCAGTGGTCGGGCGTGCCGACGATCACCGCGTCGACATCCTCGCGCGCGAGGACCTCCCGGTAGTCCCGGGTCGTGAACACGTCGGCACCCATGCGCTCCCGCACCGCGCCGAGGCGCCCGTCGTAGCAGTCGGCCGCGGCCACCAGCCGGACGCCGGGGATCTGCAGCGCCGTGCGCACGTCGGCCATGCCCATCCCACCCGCGCCGATCACGGCGAGGTTGACCTGGTCGTTGGCGGCGTAGCGGGGACGGGACAGAACTGCGCGGCGGACCGGTCCGGTATCGGCCCGGAGCAGGTGCGGCGTGGCTCCGGCCGCCACGGCGGCCCTGGCGAGGCCGCCGAGGAAGGCGCGGCGGGAGCGGGGGATGCCTCGCGGGGGGAGATGGCTCATCGATGCCCTCACAGGAGACGGTTGTCAGGCCGGTGGTTCTGGCAGGATAGGACACGTCGGGACCGGCCGCGAGGACGCCGGTCTCGGGGCCGGTCTCGCGTCGACGGACCGGGCGGCTCAGGTTGGGCCTTCCATCCCTCACACAGGACTCCTCGCCATGCGCATGCCGCTCGCCATCCCGTCTCTGATCGCCGTCGTGCTCTCCTGGAGTCCCCTGTCGGCCCAGGACCGCCCTCTCGTCGTGATCGATCCGGGTCACGGCGGTGACGAGGTCGGCGTGGTCGCCGGCGACGTCCTCGAGAAGGACCTGATCCTCGAGGTGTCGATGTCGATCGCCGCCGAGTTCGTCCGCGCGGGCTACGACGTCGCGTTCACCCGCACGAGCGACGTCGCGGTGGAGTGGGCCGACCGGCGAGGCCTCGCCGACGAGTCGGGCGCGGTCGCGCTCTTCATGCTGCACGCGATGCGCTCGGACGATCCCGCCGACGCGGGGGCCGAGGTCTACTTCGACGAAGACACCGCCGCCTCGGTCGCTCTGGCTGCGGCCGTGGGCGCGGAATTCCGTGCGCTGGGATCCGAGGTGCTGCTGGACCCGCGGCCCTGGCCGTTCCTGAAGTCGCCCACGGTGCCCACCGCGATGATCGAGGTGGCGCATCTGACCAACCCCGACGAGGGGGCCCGCATGGCCGACCCGGCGTTCCACCACGAGATGGGTCGCGCGCTGGTCGCCGCCGTCGAGGCGGTCGCGGGCGGCTGAGTACGGCTCTCAGCCGATGCCCAGATCGTCTACCGCGAGCACGCCCGCCCGCCCGCGGATCTCGTCGGCCACGCGGTCGACGTCGGCCCCATCGAGGACGAGCAGCGTGGCGACGGTCCCGTCGGCGAGGTGCTGGTGCAGGAGCGTGCGCACCGAGCAGCCGGCGTTCACCGCCGCCACCACGTAGTCGTGGGGCGCGCCTTCCGCGCCGGATCGTTCGCGCACCATGAGTCGACGGCCCCCGTCGAAGGTCAGGACGTCCCAGAGGGCCCGGAAGATGTCCGACTCGGTGATGATGCCGAGGAGACCGCTCTCGTCGACGACCGGGAGGCCGCCCACGCGCTGCTCCAGCATGATCTGGGCGGCGTCTTCGAGCGGCTGTTCCGGTCGAATCGTGTGGACCTCGGAGGACATGACGTCCCGAACCGGGGTGTCCAGGGCGGCCTCCCCGACGGCGAGCAGCTGCGGCAGGGTGCCGGGAAGCACGTCCAGCAGGTCCCGCTGGCTGACGATCCCGATCATCTCCCCGTTCTCGAGCACCGGCGCGCGCCGGATGCGGCGGGTCCGGAAGTCGCGCATGGCGGCGTCCACCGGCTTCTCCGGCGACTGGGTGAACACGGGAGAGCTCATGCAGTGGCGGACGATCATGGTCAGGACTCCTGCCCCTGGGGCGGAGGAGGTCGAAACGAAGCGTGCCGGAGGGCTCTGATTCACGGTACTCGGGGGGGAGACCGTGAACAAGACGACCCCGCCGGATCGCGGCGCCCACGGAGCATCCTCATTCTGTCGGCCCTCTGGTCCGACCATTAGAATGACGGTCCGGCTCGATGGAGGGCCGAGTCCGCAGGCGCGAGCGAGCGCGCGCACGGGGTTCGAGACGAACGGAGAGGACCATGAGTCAGGGCTTGGAGCCCGACCTTCTCGATATGACGCTGGAGGCTTTTCGCGAGTTCGCCGAGGGTGAACTCGATTCCGACACCCTTCTGCGTCTCGATGCCCAGGAAGAGTTCCCGGTAGAGCTGATCCGTCAGCTCACGGGAGACGGACTCGGCATCCAGCTCCTCTTCATTCCCGAGGAGTACGGAGGCATGGGCGGCGGCGCGTTCGACGTCTACCGCCTTTGCGAAGCGATGGCCCGGGTCGATCTCGGCATCGCCACGGGCGTGCTCGCGACCTTCCTCGGCAGCGATCCCATCCGGGTAGGGGGGACGGCCGAACAGCGGTCCCACTGGATGGGCCGCCTCGCCGAGGAGGGGCTGCTCATGGCCTACGCGGCCACCGAGCCCGATGCCGGGAGCGATCTCGCGAACCTCAAGACGACGGCGACCCCCGTTCACGAGAACGGCGACCTCGTCGGCTACAGGCTCGACGGGGCCAAGCAGTGGATCAGCAACGGAGGCTTCGCCGACCTCTACACGGTGCTGGCCCTCGC
>JAHHMJ010000324.1 GCA_018678395.1 Gemmatimonadota bacterium
TGAGTCGCGACTTCATCTACCTGCCCGAACAGGGCCGCAACGTCATGGTGGACGTGCGGGCGATCCGGCACACGCTCGACGTCGTCTACGACGCCGACCGCATCGTCCTCGAGATCGACACGGGCGAGATGGTCGCCACGGAGGCGGAAGCCGACCGGGTGCGAGCGGCCGGCGACGGCGGAGGCTGACGCGTGTGAGTGGCCCGCCGGCGGCTCTGAAGGCGTTCCTCGAACTCTACCGGACGGGCGAATTCTGGGAGAGTCACGAGGTGCTGGAAGGGCCGTGGCGGGCGCTGCGCAGCGACTTCTACCACGGACTCATTCTCTATGCGAGCGCGTGGGTCCACTGGCAGCGGCGCAACGCGCACGGTGTGCGTGCGCAGTTGGGCAAGGCGCTCACCCGGCTCGAAGCTGTGCCCGAGGCCTATTTGGGACTCGATGTCGAGGGAATCCGCGTTCACTGCCGCGTGGTCATCGGGCTGATGGAGCGAGCCCCGAGCGAGTGGGCGCGCCGCATCGGCCCGCTCGTGCTGGGCTATGACGCGGCCGCCGCCACTGGTCGCGAATTGGAGTGGACCGCCTGACCCCGGCCACACCGGGGTGGCGATCCCGGCCTCGACGAGTGGCGACCGCGGCCTCAGCGGGTCACGACCCCGGCCTCCACCCGTAGCGGCTCCGTCTCCAGTCCGTCGAGGTCGACGGGCCACTCCCCCGAGTCTCCGTCCAGCCGTCTCGCGACGTCGACCCCGTCGAGGTCGAGGGGCGTCCCGGGGGCGAGACCGACCGGCCCTCGCACGCGGTAGAGCCACACAGCGCCGTCGCCGTACACGCGATAGCCACCGTCTTCGATGATCAGTGCCGTGCGTTCGTCGATTCCGATCCCGAGGACCTCGGGGTGGCCGCGGTCCGCGATGAAGCGAGCGAGGAACGTGAGGAGCCGACCTTCGCGCGCGCGGCGACTGAAGTGCGTGTCGACCAGTGCCCCGGTGAGCTCCGGCTGGGCGAAGCTCGGATAGCGAAGGCTGATGCTCGGCGCGAGGGGGTCGGCCAAAGCGTCACTCGAAGTCACGCCCCCCAACTCGGCGGAGAACGCGGCCTCACCGAGCGACATGGCCCCCGCGCTCGTTCCACCCACCGCCACGCCGCGCTGGGCGAGCGCGGCCAGACGCGCGTGGAGCGTTGCCGGCCACCGTCCCAGGTAGTCCCACTGATCGCCCCCGGCCAGCCACACCGCTTCGGCGCGGTCGACTCTGCACGAGACCGCCGGGTCGCCTGCTGCGCCGGGGGTCGAGGTGAGCACGGTGATCACGCTTGCGGGTCCCGGTTGCGGTTCGAGCGTGGCCGTGAAGTAGGTGGGATAGCTGGTGAGTGAGCCGGTGGCCCGCAGGATGAGCACGTCGCCTCCGCCGGCGCTCTCGACGAAGAGCTTCGAGGCCATGTCGTTCTCGGCGCCGCCTCCCATGAGGATCACGCGGCGCGACGCGGTGGCCCGGATGTCGGTGCCGCCGCCCAGGAGTCCCCCGAGAATCACACCCGAAGCCGGCTGGGGGCACAGCCCGGCCGCCCCGTCGTCGGGGGCGTTCAGCGACTCGGCGCCGCCGCTACAGGCCAATGTCACCAGCAGGGTGGCGAGTGCGAACTGTCTGAGGTGCATCCCGAGAGTCTCCAGGTGGGTGCGGAATCGACTCCCACACGCGGCGGTGCGGGTGTCGTTGTCGTTCGAGCGGCACTCGACGACCCGCCGGTATTCATGATGCCGCCGCTGCGGCGATCCGCAACCGAACCGGGTGTCTCGCGACGGGCGCGGGAAGTGGATAGGATCCACGCGAGCGTCCGGGTCTGCGGGTAGCGCGGAGCGCCAGTGGAGTGCGGGGCCCCCGAACGGGAGGACGCCTGATCGATGGCGGAATCGGTAGGGTTCAGGCGGAATATCGGCCTCTTCATGGCCGTGATGATCGGCATCGGCGCCATGATGGGGCCGGGCATCTTCGCCCTGCCCAGTGTGGTCGCGGGATCGATCGGACCACTGGGGATCCTCGCCTACCTGGCGATGGGGGTCCTGACGCTCTTCACGGCGCTGAACTACGGCGAGTTGGGGGCAGCGATCCCCGTGGCCGGCGGTGGATACTCGTTCGTGAGTCGGACCCTGCCTCGTCCGGTGGCCTTCCTCACGGGATGGTTCTTCTGGATCGGGAACACCCTCGCGTGCGCCCTCTACGTCGTCATCTTCGCGCTCACGATCCAGCACTATTTCTGGCCTCAGGCCAGCGTGTTCTTCATCATCCTGAGCACGAC
>JAHHMJ010000070.1 GCA_018678395.1 Gemmatimonadota bacterium
GAGAGAGAGCACGCTTGACCTGGTCGGCGCGCTCCCGCGCATCCAACTCGGCGTCGGGCGTGGCGACCCGTTCCGATCGCACGGCGTCCTCCACTCTCAGTAGCGCGAGGTGGCGTTTTCGTCGTACGACCAGCCTCGCCTCGTCTCGGGCGAGGTTGGCCGCGGTCTTGAAGACCAGCCCCCGCGGGTTCGTCGCCTCGCGGCCGATCACGCGAGCGAAGGCTTCCTGCGCCATGTCGCGTGCGCGGTCGTCGTCGAGCAGCATCCAGGACAGGAACTGCACGACGTCGTGCCAGCACTCGCGGTACACGGCTTCCCAGTCGGTCTTCAACGCGGGCCTCGGGGCGTTCTCGTCCGCCGGGTGAAGGGAGCGTCCCTCCCACCGGCTCCTACATCCACGACGAATCCGTTCGTCAAACTTGCACACGAGACACCGCGGGGCACGAACCGGGCGCCGGGCTCGACCGTCGGCGGGCGCCATCCCGAGGGCTGCGCTCGGGACGGCCGTGTGCAAATCCCGGAGCCGAATTCGTCGTGGGAGTCGTACGAGTGCGTCGCCTCGGTGGCGCCGTTCCGCGCGACCCGAACCGCAGAGGCTTCATCATGCGAGCATCGACCTCCTTCACCGTTCGTCTCCTGGCCGTTCTGGCGCTGGTCGTCGGGAGTGCCGTGGTCGGCATAGCGGCCGCCGCGCCCGAAGACACCGGTCTCGAAGAGCCGTCCGCCGCCGAGCTGACGATCGTCGGCCGGGTAACGTCGGGCTCCACGAATCATCCCCTCGCGAACGCCCGCGTCTTCATCCCGGGGCTTCAGGTCGCCACCATCACCGACGTGGACGGCCGCTACTCCCTCACCGTCCCGTCCGAGTACGCGGGCCGCGGCGAGTGGACGCTCTCCGTCGAGCTCATCGGATACGGGACGCACACGGTGATCATACGGCGTGAGGCGATCGTCGACGGCGTGGTGACGGTCGATCTCGCGCTGCAAACGACGGGCGTCGACCTGGATGAGACGATCGTCACGGGGCCGGCAGAGGCCGAGGTGCGTCCGCTGGTCACCCGCGGGGGACGCGTCGACCTGGCCCAGGCGTCGATCGCCGTCGCCGAGGCCAGTGCCCGCATGCGGCCGGCCGGAGCACCTGCCATCGGCATCCCGGCGCCCCCCGGGGCGTTCCACGGCGAGCGCCCAAACCGCGAACAGTACGGTCACATCGAGGAGAACGCCTTCATCGCCGTGGCCGACGAGCCGCGCTCGACCTTCTCGGTCGACGTCGATCGGGCGTCGTACAGCAACATCCGTCGCTTCCTTCTGCGTGAGCACCGACTGCCGCCGATCGATGCGGTCCAGATCGAGGAGATGGTCAACTACTTCGCCTACGACTACCGCCTCCCGCGCGGCGACGCGCCGGTCGCGGTGACGACCGAGCTCGGCACGGCCCCCTGGCGGCCCGAGCATCGTCTGCTGCGGGTGGGGCTCGCCGCACGGCCCATCGAGGTCGAGGACCTGCCCCCGAGCAACCTCGTCTTCCTGCTCGACGTATCCGGCTCGATGCAGTCCGGTGACAAGCTGCCGCTGGTCAAGCGCTCGCTGCGCCTGCTGGTCGATCAGCTCCGCCCCGAAGACCACGTGGCGATCGTGGTCTACGCGGGGGCCGCGGGGCTCGTGCTGGAGCCGACCGACGGCACCGACAAGGACCGCATCATCGAAGCGATCGACCGCCTCGAGGCCGGCGGATCGACGGCGGGCGGGGCCGGTCTGCGGCTGGCGTACGACGTCGCGCGGCGGCACTTCCGCTCGGAGGGCAACAACCGGGTGATCCTCGCCACCGACGGCGACTTCAACGTCGGCGAGAGCAGCGACGGCGGCATGGTGCGCCTGATCGAAGACCGGCGGCGCCAGGGGACGTTCCTGACCGTGCTCGGTTTCGGCACCGGCAACCTGCAGAACGAGAAAATGCAGAGCATCGCTCAGCACGGAAACGGCAACTACGCCTACATCGACTCGATCGACGAGGCCCGCAAGGTGCTGGTGGGCGAGATGGGTGGGACGCTGGTCACGGTTGCGAAGGACGTGAAGATCCAGATCGAGTTCAATCCGGCCGAGGTCGCGTCGTATCGCCTGCTGGGATACGAGAACCGACTTCTGGCCGAGCGGGACTTCAACGACGACACCAGGGACGCGGGTGAGATGGGAGCAGGGCACACGGTGACGGCCCTCTACGAGATCGTGCCCACGGGTACCGCTTCAGAGGTCGGCCGGCCCCGCGTCGATCCGCTTCGCTACCAGACGCCGCCCGACGAGAACTCCGCGCGGAGCGACGAGCGACCGCTCGGCAGCGACGAACTGGCGTTCGTGCGGGTCCGCTACAAGCAGCCCGACGGCGACACCAGCGCGCTCGTCGAGCGCCCGGTCGGCACCCGTGTGCGTGCTGCGTCCACCGACTTCGCCTTCGCGTCGGCGGTGGCCGGCTTCGGCATGCTGCTGCGCAACTCCGAGCATCGCGGCTCGCTGTCGGTCGACCGGGTGCGGTCGCTGGCGCAGGACGGCCTGGGGGACGACCCCCACGGCTATCGACGGGGCCTGCTCCAGCCGATCGATGCGTACGCGGCGCTGTCGGCCACGCAGGATCGGCCGCAGGACTGACGACCAGGGAGGGGCGGGGCGCCCGGTCGGGCCCCGTCCCACGGGGTAACCTCCTCACGAGCCGCCGGTATGTGACAGTGGAGCAGATGTGGTAGTGGAGCCGGAGCGCGCGCTGCGAGGAGGGTCCATGGGAATCCGAGCGGATTGGCGGGGCCGGAGAGGCGCCCGATGAAATGGGCGGCGCCCGCAGGGGTTCTCACGGCCGGACTCCTCGGCGCGTGTACGGCGGCGGCCGGCGTCGGCGGGGCGGGCCCCGGTCCCGACGGGCTCGCACCGGCGGTCTACGAAGCAGCCGCGACCCGCCGCGCCACCGATGCGGGGATATCGGTCGGAGCCGTGAGCACCGTTGCGGGTGCGCGGTGGCGGACCGCGGCCCGGGAGACCGCCACCCTCGGCGCTGCACTCGCGAAGGCGCGACCGGACGGGGTGGAGGTCGAGGTGGGAAGCCGAGGCTTCTGTGCCCGCTCACGCGAGAGCAGTGACTGCATGTTCGTCACCGTCCTCGGCGCCACGGAAGGAGTTCGCTTCGCCGACCTGGATCCTGCTCAGGTCGACGCCGTCGTGGTTGTCCGCACCGCCCCGCCCGGAGCGGAATCGCGCATGCAGTGGCGGGAGGAGCTGCGCATCGGACGGATCTTCATCTTCCTCTCGGGATGGCACCCCTCCGGCCCGTCCTGACCGTCCGGGGGGCGGACGGCGATCGCGTGATTACTCGCGATCCTTCGGCGTTTCGCGGAGTATGGGAGGCGAGCCCCAGCCGTTCCTCACCGAAGCGAGACGCCGATGTCGCCGACCCGCCGTGAATTCCTCGCCGCATCCGCCGCCGCCCTGGGCGGTGCACTCGTTCGTCCGTCCGACGCGCGCGCCTGGGGCTTCGCGCCTCGGCCCCGGGACTTCACCGAGTTGCGCCGGAACGTCGGCTTCTTCACCGGGCGGGGGGGGACCATCGGCTACCTGGTGAACGGGAGCGGTGTGGCGGTGGTGGACAGCCAGTTCCCGGAATCCGCCGAAGAGTGCATCGCCGGGCTCGCCGAGCGCTCGGGGGTCCGGGCCGTCGACGTCCTCCTGAACACCCACCACCACGGCGACCACACCGCCGGGAACGTCGCGTTCCGCGGCGTGGCGCGATCGGTGGTGGCGCACGCCCAGGCGGCCGAGCACATGCGCAACCCGCCCGCGGGGCAGGTGCCGGAGAACCAGCTCTTCCCGGACGTGACCTTCAACGAGAGCTGGACGGGTGAAGTCGGGGACGAACGCATCATGTCCAGGCACTGGGGGCGCGCGCACACGGGGGGTGACGCCGTCATCACCTTCGAGCGGGCCAACGTCGCGCACATGGGTGACCTGATGTTCCACATCCGGCATCCCGTGGTCGACCGGGCGGCGGGCGCTACCCTGCGCGGTTGGATGGACGTGCTCGAGACGACGGTGGACGCGCACGATTCGGAGACCGTCTACATCTTCGGCCACGCCGCCCAGGGGCAGCCGGTGACCGGCGGCGCCGACGCACTGCTCGGGTTTCGGGACTATCTCGGTGGGCTTCTCGCCTTCGTCGAGGCACGGTTGGCCGAGGGCCGGACTCCGGACGAGGTGCTCGCCATGCGGGAGCCGCTGCCGGGCTTCGAGGCCTACGGTGCCTTCGGGCGGGCGAGCGCGCGTGACCCGCTGACGGTCGCTGTGCAGGAGGTTCGCGAAGGGGCATGACGGTCGACGAGGCGCAGGCGGTCGCCCGGTTGCGGGAGGGCGGGGTCGTTGCCCTCCCGACCGAGACGGTCTACGGGCTGGCCGGTGTGTTCGATCGCGAAGAGGCGGTCGAGGCGATCTTCCGCACGAAGGCTCGCCCGTACTTCGACCCGCTCATCGTGCATGTTCTGGACGTGGGTCAGGCGCGACCGCTCGTCGCCGAATGGCCCGCCTCCGTGCAGGCCCTGGTCGAACGATTCTGGCCCGGACCCCTGACCGTGGTCCTGCCGAAGACCGAGCGGGTCTCGGACCGCGTGACGGCCGGGTTGCCCACCGTCGCTCTGCGGTCGCCCGCGCACCCGGTCTTCCGCGCGGTCCTCAGGGGGGTGGGGAAGCCTCTGGCCGCGCCGAGCGCGAATCGGTTCGGGCGGACCAGTCCCACGGCAGCCGGGCACGTCGAGCGTGAGTTCGACGGCCGGGTGCCGGTGGTCGACGGAGGCACCTCCGAAATCGGACTCGAGTCGACGGTCGTGGCGATCGAAGACGGGGGCGTTCGGGTTCTCCGGCCTGGAGCCGTCACCGAGGCCATGCTCCGCGAGTGCCTCGGTTCGGGCGTGCGCGTCGTCCATCGGACGCGAGAGGACTCACCGGGCCATCTCGAGCAGCACTACCAGCCCGAGGCTCCGGTCTGGTTGGTTCGCACGGCGGAAGAGCGGCGCGCCCACGCGGGCGCCGCGGAGATGCCGCTGGGCGATGATCCTCTCCTGGTGGCGCGCGACCTCTACGGCGATCTGCGACGGTACTCCGAGGCCCATCCCGAAGGCTTCGTCATTCGGCTCGACCGCCGTCCCAACGACGGCATGTGGCGGGCCATCCGCGACCGGCTCGAGCGCGCAGCGTCCCGACCGTAGACCGCGCACCCCGCCGGCGCGAGGCACCGGCGGGCCCGACGGAGGTGGCCGGCGACCGAGTCGCCCCACCCGGGCTAGCCGCCCGGCCGCATCGCCTCGACCGGGTCGGCGCCGAGTGCCGCTCGCGCGGGAATCAGAGTCGCGAGCAGCCCGGTGATCCCGAGTGCCGCGATGATGGTACCGTAGACCACGGGATCGCCGGTGTCGACGTCGTACAGGATGATCCGCATCGCCTGGCTCATGGCGGCTCCCAGCCCGAGGCCGACCACCATGCCGATGGCCAGCTGCTTCATGCCGGATCCCATCACCAGTCGCAGCACGGCATTCGCATCGGCGCCGAGCGCCATGCGTACCCCGATCTCCCGCCGTCGCTGGGCGACCCCGAAGGCCATGACGCCGTAGAGTCCGACCGAGGCGAGGAACAGCGCCGCCGCCCCGAAGATGGTGAAGAGGGTGCCGAAGATGCCGAACGCCCAGGTGGCGTCCTGGACCGCCTTCCCCAGCGGCTGCAGATCGTAGACCGGAAGGTCCGGATCGAGTTGGGCGACCACGGCCCGGACGCGGGGCGCCAGCGCCGCGGGATCTCCACCCGTGCGCAGGGCGAGCGACATGAAGGACGCGTCGAGGGCTCCCTGCGGCAGAAAGAGCCGTTCCGGAGCCACCTCGTCGTCGCCGATACCTCCGACGTTTCCGCCGATGTGCATGTCGGGGACGACGCCGACCACACGATGCCAGGGGAATCCGGACTCCGCGAGGCCCAGGCGGACCCGCTCTCCGAGGACGGGCGTGTCCGCGAGGTAGCGCGCGGCGAAGCTCTGGTTGACGATGGCGACCGCGTCCCCGCCGCGTTGCGTCTCCAGCGGTGAGAATCCTCGCCCACGCACCACGTCGACACCGAAGGTCGCGAAGTAGTCCGACGATACGAGCGTCATGTTCACGGCCGGACGTTCGCGGTCGTTGGCATACGCGGTCCCCTCGATCGACATGAAGTAGTTCGGGCCTCCGAGTCCGGGCAGGGTGCTTCCGATCGCGGCATGGGTCACCCCGGGTTCCGTCGCCAGCCGCTCACGAAGCTCGACGAAGAAGCGGTCGCGGCTCTCCGGGTCCGGGTAGTCGGTCTCGAACAGCCCCACCCGGCCGGTCATGACGCCCTCGGTGTCGAAGCCCAGGTCGACGTTGCGGAGGTTCACGACGCTGCGGACCATGAAGCCGGCTCCCACCAACAGCGCGCAGGACACCGCGATCTCTGCCATCACCAGGGCGTTCGTCAGACGCCCCATGCGCAGACTCGACGAGCCCCGACCTTCGTCCTTGAGGATCTCGCCGAGGCCGAGCCCGGACGCGCGCAGCGCCGGTACGATCCCCGCGGCCACGGTCGCGATCGCCGTCACGACGAGACTGAAGCCGAGCACCGGCAGGTCCATGCGGAAGTCGATCCAGTACGGCTTGTAGATGTCCGCGACCACCAGGCGGTAGTACTCGACGCCCCCCCAGGCGATCAGGACGCCGATGGTGCCCCCGAGCACGGCGAGCGCCAGGGACTCCATCAGGAGCTGCCGAATCACACGCCACCGACCCGCGCCCAGCGCCGTCCTCACCGCGATCTCCCGCGACCGTATCGAGGTGCGAGCCATCAGGAGGTTGGCGACGTTCGCGCACGCGATCAGGAGCACGCCGAACGTCGCGCTCAGCATCACCCATAGGACGGCCCGGATCTCCCGTGGCATGAACTGATCGGTGTAGGGCTCGGCGTAGAAGCCGATTTCGGCGTTGCTGTCCGGATACGCGGCGGCGAAACGAGCGGCGAGCGCATCCAGCTCGGCGCGAGCTCCCTCCAGCGACCCGGTCTCGGCCCAGCGACCGAAGACGTCGAAGTCCCGACCCGCCCCCCGGCGAAGTGCGGCGACGTTCGTGCGATGGGGGATCCAGATGTCCTCGAGGAAGGGAAAGCGGAATCCCTCGGGCATGACGCCGATCACCTCGGCGGTTTCACCGTTCAGGCGCAGCGTCCGCCCGACGATGTCGGCGTCGCCTCCGAAACGGTTCTGCCAGACGTGGTAGCCGATCACGGCGGTCAGGGCGGCACCGAAGTCGTCCTCGCCCGCCCGGAAGGTGCGTCCCATCGCCGGTCGCACGCCGGCGACGTCGAAGAAGTTGTCGCTCACGTGCGCGCCGGCGAAGCGCTCGGGCGGCGCATCGTCGCCGGCGAGATTCACCGTGCCCTGCGAGAACGCCGCGAGGTCGTCGAAGGCCGTCTGCTGCTCCCGCAGCTCCTGGAAGTCGTGTATCGACAACTCCATGTCGTCGATGCCCAGATCGAAACGGGTCGCACCGATGTAGGTCAGGCGCTCGTGTCCCGGCACCGGGACCCCTCGCAAGATCGCCCCATGCACGGAGCTGAAGGTGTGGGTCGTGAGAGCCACGCCCAGGGCGACGGTGATGATCGCCACGACCGAGACCAGCGGCGTCTTGAGCAGCATTCGGAAACCGTATCGTACATCGCTCCACAACGTCGCCATCGCCTCTCTCCCCATGGATGCCATCGAGTCACGTGCCGCGAGCGCGTGGCGGGCTCTGACCCCCGCGTAGCGAACGCTCAGGGCGACGGCTGAGCGCCAATACCACCACCGCGCTCGACCCGGCCCCGCATCGTCGATCAGTTCGCCGAATTCCTCATGCAGATCGCCCAGGATGCTGAGCCCGAGCACACCGTCCGGGAGCCAGCGCTGGAGCAGAGCGTCCGCCGATGCCGGCGGGCGCTCCTCGGCGGCTGGCCCCTCCCCACGGGGCGTGCGACCCCCACGGGGCGGGCC
>JAHHMJ010000428.1 GCA_018678395.1 Gemmatimonadota bacterium
CCGCCTGGGTCGGCGCGCTCCGCAGCAGCCGCACCGCTTCGCGCAGGACCGGGTCCCGCTCCTGCAGGAATCGCCCGCGCGCTCCCAGGTCGTCCATGCGGTCCGCGATACTCAGCGACGCACGAAAGCGGAGGTAGTCCTCGGCGCCGTCCGCGTCGAGCAGCTCGCTCGGGAGTCCCTCGTCACGCAGTTCGGCGACGAAGGCCTGAAAGCGGCCCTCGTCCACCATCGGGCCCTGTCCGGCCGCCTCCAGTCGCTGCGCCTCGGCGAACCCGAATTCGGCCAGCCGCAGCGGGAGGGGCAACTCGGCCTCGACCGCACCCTGGAGCAGCGCACGTTCGGCGAGCGTCAGCGTATCGTCCTGCACCGTCAGGTCGGGGAAGATGCCCCCGGTGGCGACGAGCTCCCGCCCGGATTCCGATGTGATGCGCGGGAAGGTGTCCACGTCCTCCGGAAGCGGACGTCCGTCGCTCGCCCGAGCGCGATGCAGCGATCGGCCGAGCGGGGTCAGCCACTCGCCGGTCGTGAGCCGGATCTGTCGGCCGTGCGGCAGCGGCATCACGGTCTGGACGAGCCCTTTGCCGAAGCTGCGCTGACCGACCACGAGCGCCCGGTCGTGGTCCTGGAGGGCTCCGGCGAGAATCTCGGACGCGGATGCCGAGAATTCGTCGACGAGAATGACCATCGGGACATCCGGAATCCGCGGCGGTACCCGGTCGGTCCACGACTCCTCGGAACGCTCCCCGTCCGATCCGGGCGTCCGGGAGCGCGTACTCGCGAGCTTCTGCCCCGGCGCCAGGAAGAGGTCGGAGAGCATCAGCGCCTCGTCGAGGTAGCCACCGGGGTTCCCGCGCAGGTCCACGACCAGACCGGACATGTCCGAGTTGTCGCGCAGCACGGAGTCCATCTCCTGGATCGCGCCGCGGGCGAAGCGATCCATCACCACGTAGGTCACGTCGCCGCCGACGCTCCCCGCCCGGACCGTCGGCACGTGTACCTCGGCGCGGGTCAGGTCGAAGGGAATCGGCTGGCCGTACCCCTCGCGCTCCACGGAGACCCGCACCATCGTCCCGGGCGTTCCACGGACGACCTTCGACACCGAGTCGGTCGAGAACTCGCGCGCGTCGACTCCGTCGATCTCGACGATGACGTCCCCCTCCTGCATCCCCGCGTTGTTCGCCGGCGTGGCGTTGAACACGGCCGTGACGGTCACGCGATCGTTCAACTGCGTGATCTGGATGCCGATCCCCGCGTAGTTCCCGGTGTTCTGCTCTTCGAAGGCCTCGACCTCCGCCGGCGTGAACACCTGGGCATAGGGGTCGTCGAGCCCGGCGATGAGGCCGTCGATCGCACGCTCCCAGAGGGCCGAGTCGGTCGGTGCGGTCATGTGCAGGCGCTGGATCGCGTCCAGCGCGCTCATGAAGACGTCCTGGCCGGCGGCGGACGATCCGGCCCCGCCGCGGGCTCGGGAGGCGGTGTCCTGCGCCGAGGCCGGAACCGCGACCGTGAGTGCGGCGAGGACGAGGGCGAGGCGCAGGGAAGGGGTCGAACGGGTCATGCGGGCTTCCTGAGGGGAGGGCGACGTGACGGGTGTAACCCCGTCTTCGCGAGGGGCGTTCCCGGCGTCCTGCCGTATGCCCCTCCCCCATGGTACCTTTCCGGGCAGGTCGCCGCACCTGCCGGAACCCGTTCCGGTGCCTCCGCTTCCACTCGTCCATGACCGCCTCCGCCCCCCTTCGGCTCGCTCTCGCCCAGTTCCGGCCCCACAAGGCTCGGCCCGACGACAACCTCGAGCGCCTCGCAGAGTGGGTCGCCGAGCGGAGCGGTACCGCCGATCTCGTCGTCTTCCCGGAGACGGCCCTCACCGGCTATTTCCTCGAAGGTGGGGTGGGCGAGGGGGCGCGCGCCGCCGAAGCGGTGGCTCGCGGCCTGGGCCCGTGCGACCCGACCCACCCCGACGTGGTGGTCGGCTTCTACGAGCGGTGGCGACGGCGGCTCTACAACGCGGTCGGGTATTTCGAGGCCGGGGACGGCGGCTATCGGTTGCGGCACGTGCATCGCAAGCTGTTCCTGCCCACGTACGGGGTCTTCGAC
>JAHHMJ010000338.1 GCA_018678395.1 Gemmatimonadota bacterium
TCTCGGATCCGGCCGTGCTGCAGGCCCTGGGTGAAGTGCCCAGAGAGGCGTTCGTGGCCCCGGAGGCCGTGGAGTATGCCTACCACGACACGCCCCTCCCGATCGCCGAAGGCCAGACGATCTCGCAGCCGTACATCGTCGCGGCCATGGCCGAGGCCGCTGAGCTCGGCCCCGCCGACCGGGTCCTGGAAGTCGGGACGGGCTCGGGCTACGGCGCCGCGGTCCTGGGGCGCATCGCGGAGCAGGTCTTCACGATCGAGCGCCACCCCGGGCTCGCCGAGTCCGCCTCGGCGTGCTTCCGCGAGCTCGGCTACGACCACATCGAGGTCCGGGTCGGAGACGGCACGCTCGGCTGGCCCGAGGAAGCCCCCTTCGACGCGATCGTGGTCACCGCGGGTGGACCGCCGGACCCCCCGCCCGCCCTGCTGGATCAGCTCGCGCCGGGCGGTCGGCTCGTCATCCCCCTGGAGCGTGATCTGACGGGCCAGGAGCTGATCCGGATCCGCCGCAGCGACGACGGCCGCGACCTGGCGCGCGCGAGCCTGGGCCCGGTCCGCTTCGTCCCCCTCATCGGCGAGGGCGGGTGGCCCGGGGAAGGGTCGGAGCCCGAACCCCGCCGTCCCCCGGGACTCGCCGAACTCGTCGAGAGCGCGGCGGAGCCGCTCGACGACCCGGAGACCGACGCGCTCGACCGCCTCCTCGAGCGGATCGGCGACGCCCGCCTCGTCCTCCTCGGCGAAGCCAGCCACGGCACGTCCGATTTCTACCGCCTTCGAGCCCGGATCACGCGGGAGCTCGTCGAGAAGCGGGGCTTCGACTTCGTCGCCGCGGAGGCGGACTGGCCCGACGCCGCCGAGATCGACGCCTTCGTGCGCCACCACCCCGCCGATCGGCCGCGCGTGAAGCCCTTCCAGCGCTTCCCGCGCTGGATGTGGGCCAACGTGGACGTGATGGAGTTCGTCCACTGGCTGCGCGAATTCAACGGCCAGGTCAGGGACGCCGAGCCGGGCCGCATGGTCGGCTTCCACGGGCTGGACCTCTACTCGATGTACACCTCGATCGACGCCGTGCTGACGTACCTGGACGACGTCGACTCGGAGGCCGCGCTCGCCGCCCGCGAGCGCTACGGATGCCTGACTCCGTGGCAGAGCGACCCGGTCCTCTACGGTCGCGCCGCGCTGAAGGGGACCTTCGACACCTGCGAGGAGGCGGTCATCGGGATCCTGGGCGATCTCATGGACAAGCGCTTCGAGTACGGGCGCCGTGACGGTCGCCGGTTCGTGGACGCGGTGCAGAACGCGCGACTCGTCGCCAACGCCGAGCGCTACTACCGGGCGATGTACCGGGGCTCGGTGTCGTCGTGGAACCTCCGGGACCAGCACATGTTCGACACCCTCGAGCTCCTGCTCGGGGTGCACGGGGCGGAGTCCCGCGGCGTGGTGTGGGCCCACAACTCCCATCTCGGCGACGCGTCGGCGACGGCCATGGGCGATCGGGGCGAGCACAACGTCGGCCAGCTGGTCCGGCAGCGCTTCGGCAAGCAGGCCTTCCTGGTCGGATTCGGCACGCACACCGGTACCGTGGCGGCGGCGTCGGACTGGGGCGCCCCCATGGAGGTGAAGCGCGTGCGCCCGTCGCACCCGCACAGCTACGAGCACCTCTGCCACGAGACCGGAGTGGAGCGCTTTCTGCTCCCCCTCCGCCGCGACCCGCACTCCGACCTCGTGCGCCGGCTCTCCGAGCGACGCCTCGAGCGAGCCATCGGCGTCATCTACCGGCCGGAGACGGAGCTGCAGAGTCACTACTTCCCCGCCGCGCTTCCGCGGCAGTTCGACGAGTGGATCTGGCTCGACGAGACGACGGCCGTCACGCCGATCTCGGCCGAGGCGCTGGCCGCGGCCCACCCCGACGGCGTCCCCGAGACCTACCCGTTCGGCGTGTGAGCGCGCACCGAGGAGGCGGACCCGCGCCCGCGTCGGGATCGGTGCTCGCCGCCGAGATCATGCGGGACTTCGCGCGCCGGACGGGCCTGGATCCGGCGGGTTCCGCTCCCCGCCGCTATCTGTGGACGGACGCCTTCGCGGTCTGCAACTACCTCGGTCTGTGGGAAGCCACCGCCGAGGAGCATTGGCGCACGCTGGCGCTCAGACTGATCCACCAGGTGCACTGGGTGCTCGGCCGTCACCGGCCCGACGATGCTCGCCGCGGGTGGATCAGCGGCCTCTCGGACGACGAGGGGGCTCGCCACCCGACCCTCGCGGGGCTGCGCATCGGCAAGCCGCTGCGCGAACGGGGGGTCGGCGAGGCGTACGACCCTCGGGCGGAGTGGGAGCGCGACGGGCAGTACTACCACTACCTGACCCGCTGGATACACGCCCTTCAGCAGGCGTGGCGGGTCACGGTGGAGTACGACTATCTGC
>JAHHMJ010000441.1 GCA_018678395.1 Gemmatimonadota bacterium
ACGGCGACGGCGGCGAATGGGCTGCTACCCCCCTGGATGCGCTCCTCGAGGCCTTCGGCGTCCCCGGGGTGTCCGTGGCGGTCATTCACGACTTCGAGATCCACTGGAGCCGCGCATACGGGGTCGCCGACGTCGAGACCGGCGCACCCGTCGACGTCGAGACCCTCTTCCAGGCGGCGTCGATCAGCAAGCCCGTGGCCGCCATGGCCAGCCTGGTGGCCGTTCGGGAGGGTCTCTTCGGGCTGGACGACGACATCAACGAGGTGCTCCGGTCGTGGTCCCTCCCCGGCGAGGGTATGACGGATCGCACACCGGTCACGCCGCGTAGCCTGATGAGCCACACCTCGGGGCTCGGCGACGCCTTCGGGTTCCCCGGCTACGATCCCGGGGCGCCGCTTCCCTCGCTCGTCGAGATCTTCGAGGGGGCGGAGCGCTCGAACGTCGGCAGGATCTTCATGGAGCGGGAGCCGTGGACTGCCTTCGAGTACTCCGGCGGAGGCGTCACCCTGCAGCAGCAGGCGTTGATGGACGCCCGGGGATTGCCGTTCGACGAGATCGCGCGACGGGACGTCCTCGAGCCCATCGGTATGGCGCGCAGCACGTTCACGCAGCCCTTGCCACCCGAATGGGACGCCAACGCGGCACGCGCCCACGACGACGAAGGCCGGTCGATGGGCGCAAAATGGCACGTCTACCCGGAGCAGGCCGCGGCCGGTCTGTGGACCACACCGACCGACCTCGCCCAGTTCGCGATCGAGGTACAGCGGGCCGTACGGGGTGATTCCGAGCGGGTGCTCAGCCGCGCACTGGCGAGAGAGATGATCACCCCGGTGGGGGTCGGGGACTACGGTGTGGGATTCGGGCTCTCGAAGGAAGGCGAGGGGTGGTACTTCCAACACGGGGGCGGGAACTGGGGGTTCCGGTGTTTCCTCATCGCGCACACCCGCAAGGGCTACGGCTACGCGATCATGACCAATGGAGACCAGGGTATCGCCGTGGCCAACGAACTCGGGCGGCGGCTCCAGCAGGTCTATCGCTGGGACTCCGTCCAGGCCCCGGTGCCGCGGGGGTACGCACCGCCCATCGAGCGCGCCGCGGTCGATTTACCGATCGATGCGCTCGAACGAGTGCTGGGCACCTACCGGCTCGCCGAGGGACCGGTCCCCGAATTGACGTTCGAGCTGGAGGAGGGGCAGCTGGTCGTGGCGGTCCCGGGCCAGGGCCGCTTCCCCGTCTTCGCGGAATCCGACTCGGCGTTCTTCCTCCGGGTCGCACCGGTCCGGTTCCGCTTCACCACCGGTGGCGACGGCACGGTGGACGGCCTCTTCCTGCTCCAGGCCGGGCGGGAGGTTCGCGCGGAACGGGTAGTGAACCGTTAGCCGGGTGGGCCCTCACCCCGACTGGAGCGCCCTCCGGATCAGCTCGTCGGTCGACTCCACGTCGCCCGCGGAGAGTACCGCGCGGACCGCCGTATCGGCGTCGCCGAAGCTGTAGCCCAGGGCGACCAGCGCCGCGACGGCGGCCTGCGCTCCAGCGCCCGGCGTGGAGGTCGAGGGGCCTCCCCCCACGGCCAGGTCGGTGACCTTGTCGGCCAGATCCAGCACGATCCGCTCGGCCGTCTTCCTGCCGACGCCGGACACCTGCTGCAGCGCCGGGACGTCCTTTTCGGCCAGCGCCCTCGCCAGGCGCGGAGCGTCATAGGTCGAGAGCATCGCCAGAGCGAGCTTCGCGCCCACCCCTCGCGCGCCGAGCAGGCGCTTGAAGAGCTCGCGCTCGGTCGGCTCGAGGAACCCGTAGAGCGTTGTCGAATCCTCGCGCACGACCTGCAGAGTGCGGAGCTCGACCCCCACCCCGAGCGCGGGAAGCCGGCGCGCGACCGTCAGCGGGATCTCGACCTCGTAGACCACACCCCCGGCCGTATCGACCTCGACGCGATCGGTGTCCCGGGTCAGCAGGCTTCCCTTCAGGCGAGAAATCATGAGTGGTCGGCGCTGGAGGTGAAGGAGAGGTGGAACGCGGGCCCATCAGCCCCGCGGCCAGGCCCCCATCATGCAGTGGCAGAGGGCGACCGCGACACCGTCCGCGGCATCGTGGGGCTTCGGCGGCTCCTTGAGGCGCAGTTGCTGCTGGACCATGTAGGCGACCTGGTCCTTGGTCGCCCGCCCGGTCCCGACCACGGCCTTCTTCACTTCGGGAGCCGTGTACTCGGCGAGCGGGATCTCGCGCAGCGATGCGGCCAGCAGGATCGCCCCGCGCGCGTGGCCGAGCGTCAGCGCGGAACGGACGTTCTTTCCCTGGAAGACGTCCTCGACCGCCACGGCGTGCGGGCGGTGCCGCTCGATGAGGCGCGCGATCCCCTCGTACACGTCACGAATGCGGCGGGCGAGCGGTTGACCGGCCGAGGTACGAATCACCCCGCACTCGAGCAGCCGGACCCGGCCGCCGGCTTCGCGAGCCACGACGCCGAATCCCGTCACCGCCGTACCCGGATCGATCCCGAGAATGCGGCGGGCGTCGGAGGGGTCGGAAACCATCTTACGCCTCGGCCAGAACCTCGTCGTCGATGTCGGCGTTGGTGTGGACCTTCTGGATGTCGTCCAGGTCATCGAGAGCGTCGAGCAGCTTGAGGAGCTTCTCGGCGTCGCTGCCGGCGATGGCCAGGGTGTTCTGCGGGACCATGGTCAGCTCGGCGTCGGCGAACTCGACCCCGGCCTCCTTCATGGCGTCCTGGACCTCGTGGAAGGTGGACACCTCGGTGGTCACGTAGAACTCGTCGTCTTCCCGCTTCACGTCTTCGGCCCCCGCCATGAGCGCCGCCTCGAGCACGGCGTCCTCGTGGTAGCGGCCCGCGTCGACCACGATCATCCCCTTGCGATCGAACTGCCACGCGACCGAGCCCGACGTCCCCAGCGACCCGTTGTGTCGCCCGAGCACGTGCCGCAGATCCGCGACTGTGCGGTTGGCGTTGTCGGTGAGCGTCTCGATGAAGAGGGCGACGCCGTTGGGCCCGTACCCTTCGTAGGTCAGCTCCTCGTAGCTGACCCCCTCCAGCTCGCCCGTGCCCTTCTTGATCGCGCGATCGATGTTGTCGCTCGGCATGTTCGCGCCCTTCGCCGAATCGATCGCCAGCCGGAGCCGCGGGTTGAAGTCCGGGTTGCCGCCGCCCTCCCGCGCCGCCACGGTGATCTCACGAATCAACTTGGTGTAGATCGCGCCCGTCTTGGCGTCGTTCGCCGCCTTCTTCCGCTTGATCTTGGACCATTTGTTGTGGCCGGCCACACATCCTCCGTCGCGCGGGGGAGTTCGAGTGAGAGGCGAAAGGTAGGAAGCCCCCCCCGAGACGATCAATCGGCCCGATCGGGCCCCCTCCGATCGCGCCCCCTCCGATCCGGTCACCGCTGAGCGGGACGCACCGGCCGGCCCGGCAATCCGAGCCGGCCAGACGGCCTCTAGCTCTCGGCCTTCTCCGCCTCGCGGGCGGCGATCACCTTCCGGGTCTCGGCGTCCGGCATGTACTCGTAGCCGACGAAGCGCCGCGCGTGGTGGGCGCGGCCCTGCGTCATGGAGCGCAGCGAGTTCGCATACTTGTACAGTTCGGATTCGGGGATCCGGGCCGTGATCGTGGCTCGGCCGTCGGCCGAGTCCATCCCCATGACCCGCCCGCGCCGCTGGTTGATGTCGCCCATGACGTCGCCCATGTACTCCTCGGGCGTCGTCACCTCGACCTCCATGATCGGCTCGAGAAGCTTGGGGCCGGCGTCCTGCGCCACCTGCTGGAAGGCCATGGACCCCGCGATCTTGAAGGCGATGTCCGACGAGTCGACGGCGTGGTACGAGCCGTCGTAGACCTCGGCCGCGAAGTCGACGAGCGGGTATCCGGCCACGATCCCGCGTGCGGCCGACTCCTGGATGCCTCGGTCCACCGACGGCACGAACTTCCCGGGAATCACGCCACCCTTGATCGAGTTGATGAACTCGTACCCGTCGCCGCGCTGGAGCGGCTTGAGGCGGATTTTGCAGTCCCCGAACTGCCCCCGTCCCCCCGTCTGCTTCTTGTAGCGGCCCCTCCCCTCCGCGGGTCGGGTGATCGTCTCGCGATAGGCGATCTTCGGCTGGTCCGTCACCACCGTGACATTGTACTTCCGCTTGAGCCGCTCCAGCTGGATCTCGAGGTGAAGCTCACCCAGGCCCCGGGCGATCGTCTGGTGGAGCTCGGCGTCGAACTCGGCGTGGAACGTCGGATCTTCTTCGTGCAGCTTTGGCAGCACCTCGCCCAGCTTGTCCTCGTCGTTGCGGGATTCCCCGATGATCGCCACCGCGATGTCGGGCTTCGGGAAGTCGATCGGCGCGAGAGCGACCGGCAGCGACTTGTCGCAGAGCGTGTCGTTGGTGTGGGTGTGCTTCAGCTTGGCCACGACCCCGATGTCACCCGCATGGAGCCGGGGGATCTCGATGCGCTCCTTGCCGAGCGGAATCGAGAGGTGGTTGAGCTTCTCGGCCGCACCGTCCGACGCGTTCACGATCTCGGCACCGTTGGACACCGAGCCCGCGAAGATGCGGAAGAACGACAGCTCGCCGACGTGGGGCTCGGTCGTGGTCTTGAAGACCAGTGCGGCCAACGGTGAGTCGTCGTCGCAGTGGAGCTCCACCTCCTGATCGAGCCCGGAACGGTTCGCCGTCTCGCCGCCGGCCTCGCCGGGGTGCGGGAAGAGCTCGACCATCTTCTTGAGCAGCGCACGGGTGCCGTAACAGGTTTCGCCGCTGCCGCAGAAGAGCGGCACCAGCTCGCCGCGCGCCATGCCCCGGGCCATCGCCTCGAGGACCTCCTCACGGGACAGATGCCCACCCTCGAGGTAGTGCTCGAGGTAGACCTCGTCGATGGTGGCCAGCCGCTCCTGGAGCTCGGTCTCCCACGACTCGAAGCGCTCTTTCAGCTCGTCGGGGATCTCGCCGTGTTCGTACTCCCCCGTCTTGGTGCCCTGCTTGTAGTGGTGGGCGTGCTCCGAGAAGAGGTTGATGATCCCGTGAAAGTCCTCGCCTTCGCCGATCGGGATCTCCACCGGGATCACCTTGTCGGTGAGCCGCGCCCGGATGTCCCGGTACACCTTGGTGAAGTCGGCGTGCTCCTTGTCCATCATCGAGACGAAGATCATCCGCGGCAGGCCGCGCTCCTCGCAGTAGCGCCAGACCTTCTCGGTCCCGACCTCGACACCCGAGGTGGCGCCCACGACGATCACCGCCGCGTCCGCCACCCGCACCGCCGCCTTGGCCTCACCCGTGAAGTCGAGATAGCCGGGGGTGTCGAGGAGATTGATTTTCGTTCCTTCCCAGTCCGCCCATGCGGGGGTGAGCTGGATCGAGATGCCGTGGGCGGCCTCTTCGGGCGCGTGCATCGTGAGGGCGTGACC
>JAHHMJ010000529.1 GCA_018678395.1 Gemmatimonadota bacterium
GGCCCGCACCGCGGCGATCTGCTGGGCGATCACCTGGGCGTCGCGCTCGGGCGGTCGGGTCGGCCGCTGTGCGCCGGACAGATCGACGAACAAGTCGCACAAGTCGAGGATGGCCGGGATGAGCGGAATCGAGCAGTCCGCTGCCTCGGGGAAGGCTTCGTTGTGGAGGACGTCCATCACCGCGAGGCGCAGGCCGCCCTTCCAGGCGCGCTCGAGCATCACGGTGTGGATCTTCTGCGGCGCGCCGTCGTCGAACTCGGGCGAGTCCGGGTGCAGCGCGAGGCCCGCGTCGAGCTCGCCCGGATAGATCCCGCGCAGCCCGAGCTCCGAGACGAGGTGCGCGTGCAGGTCGGCGAAGCCCCAGACGCGCGGCGTCACTGGCGCTTCCGGGTACTCGACGGCACGCACGTCGTCGAGCGCGATCCACGGCTGTCCCGGCGTGAGCGCCGTGTCGGCGTGCGTCTTGAGGTCCGAGTCCGTCACGGTCATGCATGCCGAGAACGCCGGCCCGCCGCGCTCCGGGTGGTCGTCGAGGCACTGCTGACGCGCGGCGAGCAGCGGCAGGCGCGCCGAGAAGTGCGCGCTCTCCTCGGCCTCGTGTTCGGCCGGTGTGAAGGTGTCGACGACGCGCAGCCGCGCGGTCTCGCCCCGGTACGGCTCCATGTCCCAGTTGACGCGCTCCATAGCGAACTCGCCAGGACCGTTCGTCGCGCGCACTTGCGTCCACGTGCCGGACTCGTTGATTTCGAGCGCGACAAAGGTCTCGGGACGACCGCCTCCGCCGACGAGGAACGTGAGGAACTCGAAATCGACGGTGAACGCCGGCGAGGTCAGGTCGATATCACTGGTCGGTGTCCATGTGAACCAGGTGTCGATGCGGCAGTTGTACTCGTCGACGGCGCCGTCGGGCAGCGGACCGATCTCGAAGATCGGCGCGTGCCAGTAGTCGCCGCGCAGGCGCGCGATGTGCCGGCCGTCGGCCAGCCGGACGCGATCGCCGGTCACGAGGTCGCCCATCGGCAGGTGCGTCTCGGGGTCGCGCCACGTGCACGCGGCGCGGTTAACGCCGTCGGGTCCGCCGCCGAGATCCGAGATGCCGCCCCAGCCGACGAAGACCGGGCTCTCCTCGAAGCTCCAGTCGACGACGTTGGGATCGGGAAGCGGACCGGGCAGCGGCGGCCGCGGCCCGATAGGGACCGGCAGCACGTCGGGCGGGGCCTGCGGCAGCGCGGGCGCGCGTCCGACCCAGTCGACCGTTAGTTTCGGCGTGGCGAGCTCAAGCGTCGACCCGTCGTCGGCGAGGAGCGACACGCGCAGCCCGGGATCCGCGCTCCCGTCCTTGAGCCACTGCGCCACGATGTCGTCGAGACCGTCGAAGACCAGGGTCGTCGGCGGCTGCCCGGGGTCAATCTGCAGAACCGCGATGCAGCCGTCGCGAACGACCGGCGCGGTCTCGAAGGTGACCGCCGCGTCCCAGTCCTCGAGGTTCGCCTGGACGCATGCGACCGGACCACTCTGGGAAAGGCTCGAGGAGATCACCGAGAGCTCGAGGGAGGCGCGCTCGACGAGCGCGTCGTCTGGCACCCCGGACGCGTCGAAGGAGATCAGCGCGACCTGCTCTTCGAGCACGGTGCCCTGATCGGCCACCACGCCGACCAGAAGCGTCGGCGGATTCGGGCCCGGTGAGTTCGGCTTGGTCGAATCGAGGGTCGCCGTGGTGACCACGGGCCACAGGCCCGAGACCGCTTCGGGCCGCACGACGGGGATCCCGAGCGCGGCGAAGAGCGCCTCGACGTCCGCAGCGTTGGCGAGGCTGCCCGCAGGAAGTACGCTGTTCGCGTCATTCGGATCCGCGAGCTCGATCGCGGTCCCCGTCTCGCGTGCCGCGAACTCGACGAGCGCAAGCGCGCGGATCGGGGCCCGCGCGCCGATCTCGAGGCCGGTCGTGCTCGCGCGGAACACCGGCAGCGGTGCGCCGACGTCGAGGCGGATCACAAGCCCCGCGGCGGCGACCTTCGCGGACGCACGCACCAGGTCGAACTCCGGCACCGGCGGCGCGGCGTCGCCCAGCGCGTCGACCGCGATCTCGTCGGCGGGGGTCCAGTCCGACAGCGCGCCGCCGAGGGTGGGCGCCTGTGCGCTCGGAGCCTGCGCGAGAAAGAACACCGCCCCGGCGAAG
>JAHHMJ010000383.1 GCA_018678395.1 Gemmatimonadota bacterium
TGGGGTTTCCGGCGGGTCGGATGGGTTCGCGGGTTGCTCGGACGAGGATGGGGGAGTGGGTCGGCGGGGGGCAAGGAGGTGCCACGACGCGTGGCGCCCGGTGTGGGCGCCGCCCCGTTCAGGATCCCGGCAGGATCCGGAATCCCTCGAGGCGGGCGGCCAGTGCGAGTCGTTCATCGAACGTGACGAACGCAGCCCCCGCTTCGTCTCCGGCCCAGACGCGAGCCGCCGCGAGTTGCAGGGCGTCGGCGGCCTTCAGCGCGTGTACGCGGAGGAGGCGGGATGCCCGGCTGCGGACCTCCTGGGACGGGAGCACCTCGATCCAGCTGTCCTGCAATCGACCGAGAAGCTCCAGGACGCGGTCCTCCTCGATGGGGGTCAGGCGTTCTTCGCGGCGGAGGCGAGCCGCGGCCGATGCGCATTCGACCGAGGTGCCCCACCAGGCGACGACGTCGGGATCCTCCCGCAGAAGCGCGCCCACCGCGGCTGTCGCCGGCTGCTCCAGAAGCAGCGGGATGAGCGCGGACGTGTCCCAGAACCTCACCAGCCCTCCGCGCGCTCTTCGAGCACGGCCTCCAGGCTGCGACCCGTGGGATCGGCTGGTCGCGACTCACGCACGAAGCCGGGATCGAGGCGGATGCCCGGCCCCCGCACGAGACCGGCCGCGGAGAGCGCCTCCAGGCGCCCCGCGAGCGCACTGCTCCCTGCGAGGGGACCGAGTTGCGCCACGGGTGTGCCGCGATCCGTGACGATCACGACCTCGCCGGCTCGCGCAGTGCGGAGATATTCGCTGAGCCGCGCCTTGAGGGCGGCGACGCTGACCGTTCGTTCGCTCATGAGATCATTATAGTGGTGGTCATATGACTAATATAGTCATAACCAGAGAATGGCGCAGCGGTGTCGCGATCCATCGCTGCCCTCCCGATGACGTCCCATCCGCACATGGACCCGCAGGGAGGTCCCACGTAGGATGGAGGCCATGACCAGCGACGAATACACCGAACTCATCGAATTCCTCGGCCGGAAGTTCGACGGAATCGACGGGCAGTTCGGCGGGATCAAGCAGCAGTTCGCTGCGGTCGACCGGCAGTTCGACGGCATCAAGCAGCAGTTCGCCGCGATCGACCAGCGGTTCGACCGCATCGACCAGCGGTTCGATCGCGTCGACAGCAGGCTCGATGCTCACGACCGCGAATTCGAAGAGGTGCGTCGCCACGCCACGGTCCTCTTCGAACAGGCGCGGGACGAACGGCGCACGATGATGGAGGGAATCGACGCACGCTTCGACCGCATCGACGCGCACCTCGTCGATCACGAGCGGCGTCTGGGGGCCTTGGAGGGGCCGTAGGGTCCCGGCCCCATCCCCACTCAAACGTCGATGGGCCTCACCTCGTCGCCATCGAGTTCGAAATGGACGCCGTACCAGGAGTAGACCTCCGGGTACTCGGGCTCGTCCGGCCCTTTCTTCTTCTTCAGCCCGTCCGCGCGAATGAGGGCGGCCTCGGTCTCGAAGGGCCCGGAGACCCGGGCGGGTGTGTCGTGAAGCGAGAAGACGCGACCCCGCGCCTGGACGATGCGGTGTGCACCGAACTCACGGAGTACGGCGCCCTCGTCATCCAGCACCTCCCTCAGGTAGGCGACGAGGTCGGCGGGGTCACCGATTCGAAGGTTGCTCATCTACCGCCCCTCCAGGGCGTCCATCACCAGGTGCAAGAGCTCGTTGGTTCGGTTGGTGATCCCGGCGGCGCCTTTCGGCACGCCGAGGCTCCGGTCGAGTTTGCCCACGAAGAAGATCACGGGCGTGTCGGGGGCGAGTTGCCTGAGCTGCGGAAGCGCTCGGATGCCGGCATCCATGCGACTGCCCCGCGCGATGTCGGACAGAATCACATCGAAGGGACGACCGTCGGGACCCGGGACCCGCTCCAGCGCACGGATTCCGTCCTGGGTCGTGCGCACGATCGTGACGCGGGCTCCGAGGCGCCTGAGCGTTTCCGCCGGCTTGGCCACCCACTTGGGGTGGTCGTCGATCCAGAGGATGCGGGCGCGGCTCAGCGTCGTCTGCGACCGCGCCGCGCGGTTGAAGCCGGAATGGCGCGCGAGGGTGCGGGTCAGGGTGGCCTCGGGGTCGTCCGGAGGCGCCGCCATGGAGGATGCCATCGGTGCAGCCGCGGGAGGCGCAGCCATCGGCGCATTGATTTCACGCGAGAACGAGGCGACCTCCTCCGCGACGCGAAGCATCTCGAGTTCGCCCTCTGACGCATCCACGCCTTCCGGTGACTCCAGGAACGCGCCCGCCGCCTCACCCACCGCCTGCGGATCGATCCCGAACACCGACTCCACGATCAGCCGGCCGCCTGTCGCCCGGTCGATCTGCCAGTCGACGGCGCGCAGAAGCTCGTCTTCGCGCAGGAACGCCACGCCGACCATGGCCGACCACGCGATCTGGAGTCGGCGCCCGCTGGGACTCTGCCGGTAGGGTGTGCCCTGGTCGTCGGGAGGATCGGGGCTCAGGAACTCGTCCGCCTGGGCCCGGCCGATGATGCCGGTCACGACCAGGCCGGCCCGGTTGCGGTGCTCGAGGAGCGACTGGACTTCGGGATGCGCCATGAAGGCATCCTTCCCGAGGCGAGGGAGCGCGCCCAGGTCCGGGCCGTACATGAGGCGGA
>JAHHMJ010000537.1 GCA_018678395.1 Gemmatimonadota bacterium
CTGCCGAGTCGGGTGACCAGCTTGCTGCCGTCGGCGACGATGACGAATCGCTGCGCCGCCTGCGCGATCATCTTCTCGCGCAGGAGCGCACCGCCCAGGCCCTTGATCAGATCCAGTCCGGGGTCGACTTCGTCGGCGCCGTCGACGGCGAGATCCAGGGGGGAGAGCTCGTGCAGGGCAGCCAGCGGGATGTTCAGGTCACGGGCTTGCCGCTCGGTGCGAACCGAGGTCGGCACGCCGACGATGTCGCGGAGCCGTCCCTCGGCCATCGCCTGGCCGAGCAGATCCACGAAGTGGGCCATGGTGCTGCCCGTGCCGAGCCCGAGCCGCATCCCCGAGGTCACGTACGTGAGGGCTTCGGCGGCGGCTTCGCGCTTCAATTCGTCCTGTCGGGTCATGCTGGACCGGGCGGGGGTGAGTGAGGCGTGCCTCGCAAGGTACGGCTCCCCCTCGCGGACCTCCACCCGACGACCCACTGCGCTTGACGCGACGGCCCCTCGAGCCGAACCTATCCGCATGATTTCGAGGCACGACCCGCAGGTCGCCATGCGCGGCCGATATTGGTCCGGTTCCCGGTATTCCCGGAGCCGACCGTCGTGCTGCACGGGCGTCTGACCGAAGGGTCGGAACGCCGTCGACGGGCCCCCGGGATGCGCTCCCGGGGGCCCGTTCTTCTTTGGGGACGAGGAGAACCCACACATGATCATCGTGACTCGCGCAGGGGTGAGCCCCGACGAGATCGACCACATCCGCGAGCGGGTCGAGGCGCTCGGGCTCCGTACGCACATCTCGGTCGGAGATCGTCGTACCATCATCGGGTGCGTCGGCGACGAAGCCCGGTTGGCCGAGGTGCCGCTGCTGTCCATCACCGGTGTCGAGGCGGTGCACCCGGTCCTGAAGCCGTACAAGCTGGCCTCGAGGGAGTTCTCGGAGAACGAGACCCGGATTCCATTCGGGCGCTCCGAGATCGGTGGCGACGGGTTCACGGTGATCGCCGGGCCCTGCAGCGTCGAGGGCCTCGACATGATGCGCCGGACCGCGGATCGGGTCGGTCCGGCCGGAGCCGCCGGACTCCGTGGAGGCGCCTTCAAGCCTCGCACCTCACCCTACTCCTTCCGCGGTCTGGGTGAAGAGGGGCTGAAGATCCTCGCCCGGATCCGCGACGAGACCGGGCTGCCCGTCGTGACCGAGGTGATGGACACACGGCAGGCCGAGCTGGTCGCGGGCTACGCCGACATGCTTCAGATCGGAGCGCGCAACATGCAGAACTTCGCCCTCCTCACCGAAGTGGGCCGGCTGCATCGTCCGGTGCTGCTCAAACGGGGGATGAGCGCCACGATCAAGGACCTGCTGTTGGCGGCAGAGTACGTGATGAGCCAGGGCAACATGCAGGTGATCCTCTGCGAGCGGGGGATCCGCACCTTCGAGACGGCGACTCGCAACACCTTCGATCTCGCGGCGATTCCGGTGCTGAAGCGGGAGACCCATTTGCCCGTGTTCGCCGACCCCTCGCACGCCGGCGGAGTTCGTGATCTCGTGGCCCCGCTGAGCTATGCGGCCGCCGCCGCGGGTGCCGACGGCCTCCTGGTCGAGGTCCATCCGGTGCCCGAAGAGGCGACCTCGGACGGCGAGCAGTCCCTTTCGCTCGAGGAGTTCGACGGCCTCATGACGGGCCTCGTTCCGTTCCTCGAGGCGGTGGGCCGGGTCCCGGGAGGTGCGGCGACGGCACCCCCGGCGTGATCCGGCGCCGTACGCGTCGGCGTCTCTAGAGGGCCGCCAGCGCGGCGCGGGCCTGTTCGAGTTGGGACTCCACCGCCGTTCGGCCGGTGCCGCCCGGTACCGAGCGGCTGTCGACGGATCGCTCCCAGTCGAACACATCGTGAACGTCGGCTTCGAAGGTCTCGTCGACCGAGCGGTAGTCGTCCAGGCTCAGGTCGGCGAGGCTGCAGCCCCGCTCCTCGGACAGGCGCACCAGACGACCGATCGCCTCGTGGCTGATGCGGAACGGGACGCCCCGCCGCACCAGGTAGTCGGCGAGGTCGGTCGCGAGCAGCTGCGTGTCCAGCCGCGAGCGGATGCGTGCCGGTCGGAAGCGGGCGGTGGCGACGGCGCCAGCGGCCGCCGGCAGGACGAGGCGCAGGGTATCCACCGTGTCGAAGATGATGGACTTGTCCTCCTGCAGGTCCCGGTTGTAGCCGGTGGGCAGACCCTTCAGCAGGGTCAGCAGCGACATCAGATTGCCGACGAGACGCCCGCTCTTGCCGCGCGTGAGTTCCGCGACGTCCGGATTCCGCTTCTGCGGCATCAGCGAAGATCCGGTCGAGTACCCGTCGTCGAGGCGGACGAAGCCGAACTCCGTCGACGAGAACAGGACCAGATCCTCGGCGAGCCGGGACAGGTGCACGCCCGTGAGCGCTCCGGCGTAGGCGAGGTCCGCCAGGAAGTCGCGGTCGGAGATCGCGTCCAGAGAGTTCTTCGTCGGTGCGGCGAACCCCAGGTCTGCGGCCAGCGCATCCCGGTCTATGGGAAATGGACACCCGGCGACCGCCCCGCTGCCCAGGGGAAGCGTGCTCGCCGCCCGTGCCGCCCGCTGGAGCCGCTCGTGGTCTCTCAGGAGGGGCCAGACGTGCGCGAGCGCCCAGTGGGCGCCACGGATCGGTTGCCCCTGCTGAAGATGGGTGTACCCCGGCATGATCACGTCCACGCCCGTCGACGCAAACGCGACGAGGGCTTCGGCCAGCGCGCGGACTCCTTCGGCCAGCGTGGGGGTCGTCTGGCGCACCCAGAGGCGCAGGTCGGTCGCGACCTGGTCGTTGCGACTCCGCCCCGTGTGCAGCTTGAGCGCGACCTCCCCGGCCTCCTCGACCAGCAGCCGTTCGACGAGGGAGTGGATGTCCTCGTCG
>JAHHMJ010000678.1 GCA_018678395.1 Gemmatimonadota bacterium
GCTCGGAGACGATGCGAAACTCGCTCTCCAGGTGCGGGATCAGCTCGTCGAGCAGCGCGTCGCCGTAGGGACCGACGTTCGCCGAGTTCACGGAATGGCCGGTGTCGTAATAGGGATTCGCATCGCGGATCGTCACGACGACGAGGTCGGGGCCCTCCGCCGAACGCCAGAACTCCGAGAAACCGGCACCCCGTCCGCTACCGCCGCCTGCAGCGGGCTCGTCGGAGTAGCTGAAGGGAGGGCGGGCGCCCGGGAAGTGCCCCATGAGGAACAGAACGGGATACCGTCGATCGGGCTCTTCGGCGTAGCGAGCCGGGAGCAGCACGTTGGCGCCGATGTACATGTCCCGCCCCCAGAACTCGGACAACACGTCGCTCCGGATCTTCACGTAGCGCACGAGGCCGCCCTCATCGACCGGATTGCCCTGCTGCAGCGAGCCCCCCTCGGGCAGCGTCTGGGTCGGCGGGATCACCTGGTCGATGGTGAGGCGCGCGTCGACCGCCCCCCCGTCGGCCACCGTGATCGACACGGGTGGGCCGAAGGCGTTGCCGGGTGCGCGCCACTGGCTCTGGCCCGCCCCGGAATTCAGATGCATCCGCACCTGATGGCCGTCCGCGCGGTCGAAGGTGGTGTAGACGTTGAGGAATGCCTGCGCCGTGTACGAACCGGGGGCGAGTTCCGAGAGATCCGCGAACGGGTGTCCGATCGCTTCCCCGTCGCCGGGGGCGACGACGACCTCACCTCCCGCCTGGAGTCCCTCGACCTCGGTGCCCCAGAACGGCACCCCCTGGATCCCGACCTGGGTGCGGGGCTCCTCTTCCGTGTCGGGTGAGACGATGACGTAGACGCGGCCGGCCACGGGCACGTCCAGGCCGAGCGCCCCGATCTCGGATGCGGCCGGCTCCGACAGCTCGACGACGAAGCGCTGCTCCGCGGCGTCGACACGGGCTTCCGGCGCGCACGCCACCAGAGGCAGGAGTCCCAGCACCGTTGTCGCTACCTGCCTTGCCTTCATCACCCGCCGTTCTCCCGTTCGTGGTCACACCCCGGGAGCGAGCCTTTGCCCGGCGCTTCTCCGGCGGCCCGATCGCTCCCCACCCGCATACTAGAGGTCTGGTGCGGCACCGACAAAGCGTCGAGCGCGCTCCGTTCGGGACGGGGGCCACGAGACGCCGGTCCCTGCAGGAGTTGCCCGATGGCGGAAGCGATTGCCGGGTGAGGGAGGGCATTGCCCGCGTCGTCGCCGCTCGGCGGTCCCAAACCTCAGTCGGACCACGACTTGCGTTTCGTGGTCCGTGGCACGGTCATTGCTAACGCCTGTGGGCACGACAGAGGGGATGTTTCGCAGATCGCGAAGGAACCGAATCACAGGGGTCGACGATGTTCGAGTTCAGGATGTTCTATCCACGATGGCTGGCCGTGGGTGCGGTGGTTCTGCTGTCCGCATCCTGTGGCGACGAAGACGGCCTCGTCACGCCCACCGATCAGGCCGACCATCGGATCAGCATCACGAACGATGAGGGGGCTCTGTCCGCGCGGGTGAGCTACCCCGAGGCACCCGTCGTCGTCGAACCCCCTTCGGAAGGCCAGTTCGCGGCCCCGGGCCGAACCATCTCTCTGGCGGCGCAGGCGGATCCCCTCGAGCTGACGTTGATCGCGGAGGTGAATCCCCCGACCATCGACGGCACTCTCGTCCAGGCCACGTCGGTCGCCATCAAAGGGCTGGACAACGCCATGGTGAGCTACAACATGGTCGGCGCGCCGCGGCTGGGCGGGATCGACTGGATCACCAAGCTCACCAGGAACAGGCCGGCGATCAGTGCGTCCGCGGCGTTCAACGATACCGATGTCAGTGCCCTCTCGATGGAAGGGAACTTCGTCTACGCCGCGGCTTCGACCGAGCCGCTGGAGTTTCCGGCTCCGGCGGTTCTGGAGAGGCTGAAGCTGCGAGGCAACAAGTTCGTCCTGGAGGACAATCTCCAGGTTCCGCTGACCAGCTATGTCGGCACCAGTTCCCTCGTGACCAACGGCGAAGTGTACGCGACGTCGGGCGACGGCGGAGGGCTCTTCGCGTTCGACAAGAACGACCTGTCGCTCCTCGGCAGCTACCCGTTGGATGACGCCCGCTGGGTCACCTGGGACGAGGAGGGAGGCAGGATCGTCGTCGCTCAGGGGACACCGGGTCGACTCGCCGTCTTCGCAGCGGGCGGATCCCTGACGGCCCCGGTGGTGATCGATTTCGACGGCGCCGACGTCCCGGAATCGAAGTCCACGGTGGAGGTCCTCGGTGGCAAGGCGTTCATCGCCGCCGGCCCCCAGGGCGTGCAGATCGTCTGCCTGGACGACGGGAGCGTACTGGGCTCCGTCCCCATTCCGGATCCGGCGCTACTCGGCCTGGATCCGTCGGTCGTCGTCACCAACGCCGTCACCGTCGACGAAGACGTGATGTTCATCTCGAACGGTGAGGCCGGCGTTTACGTCGCCCGAGCGGACGAGGACTTCGAGTCCTCGGGCTGCGCCCAGCAACAGATGACCATGCTCGGCAAGCTCCGCTTCGACGACCTCCAGTCCGCAAATCACGTGAGTTTCAAGAACCGATGGCTCGTCGCGGCAGCGGGATTGGGGGGTGTGAAGGTGGCCAAGGTCGAGGGGCTGTAGGG
>JAHHMJ010000300.1 GCA_018678395.1 Gemmatimonadota bacterium
GGCCCGATCCAGCAGCGCCGTGATCTCGGGGTCGTCACCGTAGCCCTCGACGAGGTGCTGGATCAGCCACAACACCGACTCCGACGAAGTGATCTCACCCGAGTGCCGTCCGCCCTCGAAGAACGCCGCCGGCTTCTCGGTCGCGGGACCGGTGTTCTTGTTCGTGAGCGTAACCTGCAGAATCGGCCGCCCCTCGAGGCTGGTACCCACCTGGTACAGCTCGACGATGTCCGGATACCGGTCTGCCCAGCGGTGCAGCCACTCGTACATGACGTCGACCGTGTGATAGCGGTCGAAGGTCAGCGTCTCGCCCGCGACGTACTCGGCCTCGGGGTGCTGCACGCGCGGGAAATGGCTGGGGCCGTGACGGCCCAGCGACTCCAGCACGAAGATGTTCGCGTCCCGGTCGGCCTCCATCGGCACGGTGGCCGGCGGGTGGTCGGGGACGTTCGTCTGGGCGATGACGGGTGCGGCGGCGGCCAGAGACAGCGCGGACACCGAGAGAGTCAGGATCGTCGAAGTCGAGCGACGAGAAGGCACGGATCCTCCCGAGCAGGGTTCGGAGTGGCACGCGGGAGCTTGCGCACCGCACCCCGCCGCGGGCAAGTGGTGGGCCCTTTGACGACCCCGTCCCGTCGGCGAGATTTGAAGCAGGATTCCACCGACCCGGAGCAGCGCTTCCATGGCTCGCCTACTCGCCATCGTCGCATTGGCCTCGATCGCCGGCTGCGTCACCGTCCACAAGACGGTCCTCATGGATCGTTCGTCGACCCCAGTCCCCGCGTCCGAGGTCTACGTCTTCCTCCCGGAGGACGAGATCCCCGAGGACTGCGAGCGCGTCGCGCTCTTCGACGCCGAGGGCGAGCAGGACCTCACGAGCGAGGCCGACATGCTCGACAAGATGCGCGAGGAGGCCGGCAAGCTGGGCGCGAACGCGATCCAGATCCGGGAGGTTCGCGACGCGGGCACGGGCGAGCGGATCGTGGGAGCGGTGTTCGACACGCCGGTGGAGCGACGGGGGAACGCCATCGCGCTGTGGTGCCCGTCGCGTGCGGGTGGCTGAGGCCGGCGAGCGCTGGGGATCCATCCCGACATCCATCCCGAACATCCATCCCGACATCCTGGGACCGTGCTCGAATGCGACCCGACGGGCCGCGCCGTACATTGCCGGCACGTCCCACGCCCAACCGGATGGACCGACCATGCTCCGCTTCCGTCGGCTTCTCGTCGCCAGCGCCCTCGCCCTGCTCACGCCGTTCGGGCTCGCCCCCGAGGTCGCGGCCCAGGAGGACCACACCCACCTGCCCGCGGCGCTCATGGAGGCGTACACCTGGCGCAACCTCGGCCCTGATCGCGGCGGGCGCTCGATCGCGGTCTCGGGCGTCGTCGGCCGGCCGATGGAGGCCTACTTCGGCGCAGTGGGCGGAGGGCTGTTCAAGACCACGGACGGGGGCGAGAACTGGCTGCCCATGACCGACGGCCACATCACCTCGGCGTCGGTCGGCGCGGTCGCGGTGAGTGAGACGAACCCGGATCTCGTCTTCATCGGCACCGGCGAGACCTGCATTCGCGGCAACATCCTCCCGGGCGACGGCGTCTACCGTTCACGCGACGCCGGCGAGACGTGGGAGCACGTCGGCTTCGCGGAGTCCCACGGCATCTCGAAGATCCGGATCCACCCCACGAATCCCGACATCATCTACGTCGCCTCATTCGGCAAATACAGCGTGCCCAGCGAGGAGCGCGGCGTCTTCCGAAGCGATGACGGCGGGGACACCTGGGAGCGAATCCTCTATCGCGACGACGAGACGGGGGCCATCGACCTCGTGATCGATCGCAACGACCCGGACGTGATCTACGCCTCGCTCTGGGAAGCCTTCCGGAAGGAGTACACGATGTCGTCCGGGGGCCCGGGCTCGGGGATGTTCAAGAGCACCGACGGCGGCGCCAACTGGACCGAGCTCACGCGCGCCGAAGGACTCCCGGCGGAGGGTGTCGTCGGGCGGATCGGCCTCGCCGTTTCGAGCGCCGATTCGGACCGGGTCTACGCCCTGTACGAGCACGACGACGGGGGACTCTTCAGCAGCGACGACGGCGGCGAAAGCTGGACGCTGGTCAACGACAACCGGGCCATCCGTCAGCGGGCGTTCTACTACACGCACGTCTTCGCGGACCATCAGGACCCCGACGTCGTCTACATCCAGAACACCTCGCTCTTCCGCTCGACCGACGGCGGCGCCACCACCGAAGTGATCAACAACGGGACCCACGGGGACTTCCACGACCTCTGGATCGACCCGCTCGATCCCTCGCACCTCGTAGTCGGCAACGACGGGGGCGGCGCGGTGAGCTACGCGACGGGTGCGGAGTGGACCGATCAGGAGTTCTCGACGGCGCAGTTCTATCACGCAGTCACGACCGACCACCTGCCCTTCCACGTCTGCGGATCGCAGCAGGACAACAGCACGCTGTGCCTGCCCTCGGACTGGAACCGGGGACGCAGCCCGGGACTCGAGGCCACGGAAGGATCGATGGACGTGGCCTATCGCGTGGGCGGGGGTGAGCCCGGCTACATCGCGCCCGATCCGACCGACCTCAACACCTTCTTCTCGGGGACCAACAACGGGCGCTACATCGACAAGTACAACCGCACGCTGAACTACGCGCGCGAGGTGAATCCGTACCCGTGGTTCTACTCGGGCGAGCCGGCCCTCGACATGGTCGAGCGCTGGCAGTGGACCTTCCCCATTCTCTTCTCGCCGCTCGACCCGAACACGCTGTACACCTCGTCGAACCGCCTGTGGAGAACGACGGACGGCGGGCGCACCTGGGATGTCCTGAGTCCAGATCTGACCCGCGCGGATCCGGCGACGCTGGGGCATTCCGGGGGACCGATCACCGGCGACATGAACGGGCCGGAGGTCTACGCCACCATCTTCTCGGTCGGGCCCGGCAAGATCGACATGGACGTCATCTGGACCGGCTCGGACGACGGGCTCGTGCACGTGACGCGCGACGGCGGAGAGAGCTGGACCGACGTCACGCCGAGCGACATGCCGGACTTCGGACGGGTGAGTCAGATCGACGCCTCGGCGTTCGACGCCGGCCGCGCGTACGTGTCGGCGCGTCTGCCGCTACTGGACGACTTCCGTCCGCACATCTGGAAGACCGACGACTACGGCGCCTCGTGGACCCGCATCGTCGAAGGCATTCGCGACGACGCCTTCGTGAACGCGGTGCGCGAGGACCCGACCCGTGAGGGGCTGCTCTACGCCGCGACCAACCACGGTGTGTACGTCTCGTACGACGACGGCGCCATGTGGGCCGAGCTCAATCCCGGGCTCTCCGACCTGCCGATCGTCGATCTGATCGTCGAGGAGGATGCCCTCGCCATCGCCTCGCACGGACGCGGTTTCTGGGTACTCGACGACATTGGGCCGCTGCGTCAGGCGGAGCCAGGCCGCACGGACGCCTCGGTGCACCTCTATCAGCCGGCACCCGCGTACCGTTCGGCAGACGGGGCGCGACTCAGCTGGTGGCTCGCGGCCGAGCCCGAGTCGCTGATGCTGGAGATTCTGGACGGTGAGGGGAACGTGATCCGCACCATCGAGCCCCGCGATCCCGATGCGCCTCGCGACCGCTGGAGCGGCGCGTCGCTCACCGTTCAGGAGGGCCTGACCCGATTCGAGTGGGACCTGCGCACCGATCCCGCGGCGACGTTCCCGGGGATGATTCTCTGGGGCGTCCGGACCATGGCGCCTCGGGTGCCGCCGGGCAGCTACACGGCGCGGCTGACGGCCGACGGCCTGACCTCGGAGACCGTCGTCGAGGTACGCGCGAATCCGTGGATCGAGGGCGTGACGGTGGCCGACATGGAGGCGCAGTACGCCTTCGGGCGCGAGATCCAGGCCAAGGTTCACGAGGCCAACTCGGCGGTGATCGCGATTCGCCGTGCCCGCGCGCAGATCGAAGAGCGCCTCGAGGCCACCGATGACGCCGACGTGAGAGAGGCGGCCCACAATTGGATGCAGAAGGCGGGCGCGATCGAGGCCGACATCTACCAGGTGCGGAATCGCAGCGGCCAGGATCCGCTCAACTTCCCGATCAAGGTCAACAACCGCCTCGCGAACCTGCTGTCGATGTCCGAACGGGGCGATGGGGCCCCGAACGACGGCATGCGCGAGGTCTTCCAGATCATGATCGACGAGCTGCGCGGCTACACGGACCAGCTGCAGGAGGTATGGGATGGCGAACTCGCCGCGCTGAACGCGGCGCTCGACGAGGTCGACCTGCCGGCCGTCGACCCGTGGGACGAGTCGGTGATCCTGGTGTGGCCGTAGAGCGAACGAAGCGGGCGCTGCTGGCCGTCGTCCTCGTAGCCTCGGGGGTTGCAGGTGCGTGCGATGCCGGTCAGCAGGCGGGAGAGGCGAGCGACAGCTCGCCCACGCCGCTGGGTTGGTCGATCGAATCCGTCTTCGAGGCAGGTGGATTGGAGGCCGACGGCGAACTGGCATTCGGCGACGTCGCCGCGGTGACGTTCGGCCCGGACGGCCGACTGTACGTGATCGACGGCGACGCGCGGCACGTGGTCGTGATCGATGAAGCCGGCCGCTTCGTGCGCACGCTCGGCGAGCCCGGCGAGGGACCGGGGAGCCTGGCGTGGCCGACCGGTCTCGTGGTGAAGGACGGCGGCGAGGTGGTGGTCCTCGATTCGGCCCGCCGGCGATGGGTGCGGTTCGGGCCCGGGGGCGAGGTGCTCGAGGGGATCGCCATCGCAGACGACGTACCACTCCCGAGGGGTCCACTCGCCCTGCACGCATCGGGAAAGGTCCTGGGAACGCGAGACGACGTCGTCGAGGGAGCAGGCCCGCGTCCAGTCCTGCTGCACTCGGTCGGAGCGGACTCTGCCCTGGAGGGTGCCGACACCGTGTGGGGCGCATGGCGGCCGACGATCCCCGAAGGCCGTGCCCTGACGCCCGAGGAGACCGGTGGACTACGCGTACGGTTGCCCCCACTGGTGGGCTTTCACCCCCATGTGCACTCCGCCCCTCTCGACGACGGACGGATCGTCGTGGCGGACTCGACGGTTTACCATCTGCGGATCATCGACCTCGACGACGGGGTGACCGAGACCCTCCGTCGGCCCGGCAAGCCGGTCTCCACCACGGAGGCGCTCCGGAATGCCGAGCGCGATCGGCGCCTCACCGAACTCGAGGCCGACCCGCCGGCGATGGTGGTCAGCGACGCACAAGGCCGGAGTATGGGAGTCGCCGACGACCCCGTCATGCGCCTGGAGCGCGCGCGCATCGACGCCATGGGCTTCCACGACGAGATCCCCGTGATCGCGGCGCTCGCCGTCGACGCGGAGGGCCGGCTCTGGGTTGGGCGTTCCGGCGCGACCCCCGGAGATGCCGGTCCCATCGACGTCCTCGAGGTCGACCTCTCTCCCATCGGCACCGTACCCGCAGGCGCCATGGCCTTCCCGACGGCCTTCGGTCCTGATGGTCGCGTCGCCCACGTCACTCGGGGCGATTTCGGGGCCCCTCGCGTCACGGTGAGCCGCTGGATCCGATGATCGGGGGGAACCCGAGGATCCCGCGGGAACGTGGCTGCTCGGCGAGGGTTCGATGAAGCCGCACAGCCCCGACCCCACGGCACGCCATGATCTCCTACGTCACCTACAAGATCATCCACTACGTCGGGATCTTCACCATGATCTCGGCGCTCGCGGCCTTCATCGCGATGACCGCTTCGTCCGGCACGCCGCTCGTGCGCGTGCCCTGGGCCAAGCGCCTCGTCATCGCCCATGGGGCCGGGCTCTTTCTGATCCTGCTGGGCGGGTTCGGGATGCTCGCTCGGCTCGACATCACGCATCAGCTCGGTGGTCTGCCCGGATGGATCTGGGCGAAGCTGGCGCTCTGGACGGTGCTGGGGGTGGGGATCACCTTGGCCAAGCGCCGTCCGGAGTGGTCCGGCACGCTGCTGGTCCTCACGCCGATTCTCGCCTTCCTCGCCGGCACCGCGGCGCTGACCAAGCCCTTCTGAGGCGCGAACCCCTCGCCCCGAGCGTCGCCTCGCCCCACTCTGGTGCGTTCGATCTCGCCCCGGACCCCGCCGCACCCCCCTGATGGACGAAACGACCGCACTCCACTCGCTGGCGGACGCTCTCGGTGTCGCGCGCAGCTTCGAGGATGGTCTTCGCCGGCCGGTGACGGTCGAGCCCGAGACCCTCGTGGCCGTCTGCGCGGCCCTCGGCGCGAACCTCGATGACGTCGCCGGCGCACCGGAGGCGTTGCGGGCGCATCGCGCCGCACTCGATGCACCCGACGTCCCCATCGCTCCCGTCCACATCGCGTGGAACGGCACTCTGCGACCGGTTCGCTGCCGCACGCTAGACGGCTTCGAGGGGCGCATCGAACTGGAGACGGGCGGGATGATGCGGTTGGACGCCTTCATCGGGACTCTGCGGTCCCCCCGGAGGCTGCCGTTCGGCTACCACACCCTCGTCGTCGAGAGCGGCCGGCGTCGCTGGACCTCGACGGTCGTGTCGGCGCCGCTGCAGGCGTGGCGCCGTCCGGGCCATCCCCGCAGCTGGGGGGTCGGCACCCACCTCGCGGCACTGCGCAGCCGCCGGTCCCGCTGCGTCGGCGACCTGAGTGATCTCGAGCGGATGTGCCGCTGGATCGGCGACCTCGGTGGAGACGTGGTCACGGTGCTGCCCCTGCTGCCGACCTTCAACGATCCCCCGGCCGAGTGCAGCCCGTACGCACCGGTGAGCCGGCTCTTCTGGTCGGAGCTGATGCTCGACCTCGGCGACGACCTCGCGCTGGACGAGCCGGTCGAGGCGCTGGATGTGACGGCCGCAGCGGACGAGGTTCGCCGGGCGCTCGCCGACCGTCCCGCACCCGACCCCGACGCTCTCGACGACGAACTCCGGCGCTATGCGGCCTTCCGCGGCGCCCAGGCCCGACTCGGCCGCAACTGGCGTGGCTGGCCGGACGCCGCCCGCGAAGGAGTCCTGGGTCCCGAGGACATCGACCCAGGGGTGGAACGCTTCCACCAGATCGCCCAGCTCGAGGCCCGAGGGCAACTCGATGCGCTGCGCGGCGCGCTCGACGAGGCGGGCGTCCGCCTCGGACTCGATCTCGCCGTGGGCGTGCACCCGGACGGCTACGACGCCTGGTCCCGCGCCCCCCTCTTCGCGCAGGCGATGTCGGTCGGCGCTCCGCCCGACGGGGGGTTCCCGAGCGGGCAGGACTGGGGCTTTCAACCTCTGCTTCCCAACGCTTCGCGGGCCGAGGGGCACGACTACGTGCGCCGCTCGATCGCACACCAGGCGGCGCTCGCCGGGGTTCTGCGCGTCGACCACGTCATGGCCCTGAACCGCCTGTACTGGATCCCGGACGGCTTCGGGCTGGACCAGGGCACCTACGTGTCCTATCCGACGGACGAACTCTTCGCCGTGCTCGTGCTCGAGTCCCATCGTCACGGCTGCGAGGTCGTCGGTGAGAACCTCGGGACGGTGCCCCGCGAGATCCGCGAAGGACTCCCGAGGCACGCGATCGGCGGCATGTACCTCGCCATCTTCGACGCGGCCTCGCCCGAACCAGTCCCGCCGCCCGCCCACGACATGGCGCTCGTCGGCACCCACGACACGCCGACCTTTCTCGGGTGGCTCGAGGGGCGCGACATCGACGCCCGGGTCGAGTCGGGGCTGCTCGACATGACCACGGCCCCCGCCGAAAAGAAGGCGCGAGCCGCGGCCGCGAAGCACCTGTGCGCGACCGTCGGCGGCTCGACGGACGACCCCGACGACCTCCTCGATCGGCTGTTGCGTTGGCTGGGCGAATCGCAGAGCCCCCTCGTGGTGCCGTGGCTCGAGGACCTGTGGCTCGAGCCGGACCAGGTCAACCTGCCGGGCACCCGTTCGTCAGAGCGCCCCAACTGGCAGCGTCCGATGGCGCACTTCGTCGACGACGTCGTCGAGAACCCCGAGGTGATCCGGCGTCTCCGTCTTCTGAACGAGGCCCGCACCCCGTGACGGTTCCGTACCTCGAGGCCGAGATCCACGGCCCATCGGCCATCCTCCTGACGCTGGAGGACGCCCCGCGCCCCACGGTCTCGGAGGTGCGCCTCACCGACGGGCGCGGGAATCCCCTCGCCGTGTCGGCGCTGGTGCCGCGCACCGAGGCGCAGTCGCTGCTCGTTCCCGAGGTGCCCGTGGATCCGTACCGGGTCCACTACGTCGAGCTGCCGGGGCTCGATCTGCGGGCCCTCGTACGCCGGGACCCGCTCTTCCGGACGCTGTACTCGAGCAAGCCGCTCGGGGCCGTCGTAGCCGACGACGGATCGGAGACGACGTTCCGTGTCTTCGCGCCTCGCGCACGGGCGCTGCGGCTCCATCTGTACGGGCCCGACGGCCGCACCTCGCCCGATCCCCAGCAGGTGGTCGCGTTGCAGCGGGACGAGCAGGGAGTGTGGGAGGTGGCGCTCACCGGCGATCTGCACCGCGTCTGGTACGACTTCACGGTCCACGGGCCCGACGATCCCGGGAACGGGTTCTTCGAGACCCATCCGGTCCACATCTCCGACCCGTACGCCCGCGTCAACGACGACGGACTCGGCCGCTCTCGGGTGTGGCGCGTCGACGACCCACCACCACCCGTCGCCGGCGGTCGCCCCGCGATGGAAGACGTCGTGGCCTACGAAGTGCACGTGCAGGACTTCACGGACCTGCTACCGGTCGACGAGGCCGAGGCGGGCACCTTCCCGGCGATGACCCGCTCCGGGCTGGTCAACGCAGCCGGCGAGCCCGTCGGCTTCGACCACCTCGTCGAGCTCGGCATCAACGTCGTCCACCTGATGCCGGTACAGGAGTACCTGCACTATCCGGACGCGGAGTGGCGCGCGGCCTTCGCGGACGACGACTTCGCGCGCGAGATGGCGATCGACCGCGAGAACTACAACTGGGGCTACCGCACCACGCACGCCTTCGCCGTGGAGAGCCGCTACCGCCCCCGCGACCGCGAACCCGGTGCGGAGCGGCAGGCCTTCAAGGAGCTGGTCGCCGCCTTCCACGAGCGCGGCATCGCCGTCGTGATCGACCTGGTGCCGAACCATACGGGCGAGAACGTCGACGACCGCGACCTGCTGCTTCACTTCAACGCGCTCGACCGGGCCTACTACTACCGCACCAACGACGACCTCGAGCACATCGGACCCTTCGGGAACGAGGTGAAGACCGAGGACCGACCGATGGTGCAGCGCTGGCTGCTCGACCAGATGCAGCACTGGGTCGACGACCTCGGCGTCGACGGCTTCCGCATCGATCTCGCGGGCCAGATCGATCGGCAAACGCTCGCGTGGGTCCGAGCCGAACTGGACCCCAGCGTGATCATCTACGGCGAGCCGTGGATTCCGCCGAGCGACCCGGGCGTACGCCACAGCCCGGATTGGTCGTGGTACAAGAGCGACGCGCCGATCACCTTCTTCCAGGACGAGACGCGCAACGCCCTGCAGGGCAGCCCGTTCGACATCCGCCAGCGGGGGTGGGCCGGGGGCGACGGCTCGGCGAGAGACGGCGCCGTCCGCGCCCTGGCCAACGCCTACTACGAGGAGTCGCACAGCACCCGCGGCATCTCGTATCTCGACATCCACGACAACTGGGCCCTCGCCGACCGGTATGCCCTCGGCGACGATCACGACGGTCGCGCCGGCGTCGACGTCGCCGCCGTGCGGCGCGCCGCGGGGCTGCTGTTGACCTCGGTGGGTCCGGTCGTGCTCCACGGCGGCACCGAGATCCTGCGCTCCAAGGGGCTGGCGCCGCGGGAGACCTTCACGCGCGAGACCGCCACCGGCACGATTTACTTCAACGGCCGCGAAGACACCTACAATCTGCGCGCCCCGAACCGATTCCTATGGGACGCCTTGGCGCCGGGCACGGATGCCGCGTCGATGCGGGACTGGTGGCAGGGACTGATCGCGCTGCGGTCTTCCGAACACGGAGCGGTCTTTCGAGTCGACAGGGTACCCGAAGACCACTACCGCTTCTTTCTTCCCCCGGACGACCGACTGCTGGGATATCGCGTCGGCGACCGTGTGCTGGTCGTCGCCAACAACGGCACAGAGGACAGCGAGATCGACGTGGAGCTCGACGACGGATCATGGCTGAAGGTGGCCGACGAGGGGCGGATCGACCTCGCGGGCGTGCCGGGGGCGGACGCACGCCTCGAGGGTGCCGAGGCCGACGCCACCTCGATTCCGGCCCCGGCCGGCTGCTTCCGAATCTGGATCCGTGAGGCCGACGATGAGTGAACGCCGTCCCCCCGGCGCGGTTCTGATCGCCGACATCGGCGGGACGAATGCGCGGTTCGCGCTGGTGGGCGACACCCCTCGTGACCTGCGCGGCATCGAGGTGCTCGCCTGTGCCGATTTCGAGGGCATCGAGGACGGCATCGCTCGGTACCTCGAACGACAGGGAGTGGACCGGATCGTCGAGGCCTGCCTCGCGGTCGCAGGCCCCGTACACGAAGACCAGGTGGACCTGCCCAACAGCCACTGGGACTTCACCCGCAGCGGACTGCGCGCGCATCTGGATGCGCCGCTGACGATCCTCAACGACTTCACCGCGCAGGCACTGGCGATCGACGTCCTCGACCCCGACGACGAGGTCGAGTGGATCGGGGAGCCCCGCCCGCGCGAGGGCGGCGTCCGGACGGTCATCGGCCCCGGAACGGGGCTCGGCGTGGCGATTCAGACCCCGCGGGGCGAAGTCGTCCCGTCCGAAGGCGGACACATCCACTTCGCGCCGACCGACAACCACGAGATCGAGCTGCTGCGCCTGCTGATTCCCCGTTACCGGCGCGTCTCCGTCGAGCGCCTGGTCTCGGGTCCGGGCCTCGAGAACCTCTTCTGGGCCAACCTGCATCTCGACCCGGGTCCGGGTGACATGCCGGGCCCGAACCGGTCCGCGAAGGAAGTCGTGAACCTCGCGCATGGCGGGAATCCCACCGCGCTTCAGGCCATCGAAGACTTCTTCGACGTCCTGGCGGCCTTCTGCGGCGACATGGCGCTCACGTCGTGGGCCACGGGCGGGATCTACCTCTCGGGCGGGATGATGCACCGGCTGCGACCGTTCCTAGACCCGGAGCGCTTCCGAGCCCGCTTCGAGGACAAGGGCCGCTTCACCCGCTTCTGCGAGACCGTGGCCGTGGGGTGGATCAAGGTCGACCACCCGGGACTTCTCGGCTGTGCGGCCGCAGCGCTCCGGCACCTGCAGGTGCCTTCCTTCACGCCCGAACTGGCTCCGTGATGACACCCGACTCCGGGACCGAGCACCCTGGCAGCGCCATCCCCGACCCTTCGAGCGGAACGGTCTTCGCCGGCGGTGTGCTCATGGGGCTCGCCAATCTGGTGCCCGGCGTGAGCGGCGGGACCATGATTCTGGCGCTCGGTCTGTACGACCGCTTCATCGAGTCGGTCGCAGACGTCGCCCGCCTCCGACTGAACCTGCGGTCGGTTACCTTCATCGCCATCCTCGCCGTGGGGCTGGCCGTGGCGATCATCGGCCTCGCGACCCCGGCGGTCTGGCTCGTTACGGAGCACCGTTGGCTGGCGTACAGCCTGTTCATCGGCATGACGCTGGGGGGAGTCCCGCTGCTGTGGAAGATCGTGCGCCCGCTGAACGGTGCGACGATCGCCAGCATCGTGCTCGGGTTCGCCGCGATGGCCGCCCTCGCCTTCGGGCTGCAGGCCACGGTCCTGCCCTCGACCGCCCCGGTGCTGGTCGCGGCCGGCGCCTTCGCCGCCAGCAGCATGATCCTGCCGGGCGTATCGGGATCGTACATCCTGCTGATCATGGGACTGTACGACCGCGTGGTCGGGAGTGTCCGACCCGCCTCGCTCCAGGCCGATCTGTGGGGCTCGATGGAGGTGATCGTACCCGTGGGCATCGGCGCCGTCCTCGGTATCGGACTGCTCTCCAACCTGCTGCGCGCCCTCCTCGAACGTTTCGAGCGCCCCTCGCACGGCTTCCTGCTGGGACTGCTGGTGGGCTCCGTGCTGGGGCTGTGGCCGTTCCAGGGACCGGTGCACCCGGACCTGGCCTCCGAGGAGACGCTGGATGCCGTGAAGGAGCTCGTCGTCGCGCCGGTGTCGGCGGATGGCCTGCTCTCCGCCGACCTGCTCGCCGAGCTGGGACTCCGGGCCGACGAGGCGACGGCGCTCCGGAGCCGGTACGAGGGGCTGACCCCCGTAGAGGTGGAGCTGATGGCGCTGGATCTCGAGATCTATCGCCCGTCGCCGCTCCAGGTCCTCGCGGCGCTCGCCACGCTCGTTCTGGGCTTCCTGGCGACCACGATCCTGGGCAACCTGGGCCACAAGTCAGAGCCGATTCCTCTGGGAGAACACTGACGGTCGGCGAACCGCACGCCAGGACGCGGGCCCCGCTCTGCGGATCATCCCCGGCTAGCGTCGCCCGTCTTCCATCCCCGGGCGGTAGCGCTCCAGCGTCACCCGCGCGATCTCTGCGTCCGTCCAGGCCACCGTCTTGAGCTCGCCGCGGGCGAACATGCCCGCCTGATCGTCGTAGTGCGGGGATTCCTCCCGAGCCGTCTGACCGTAGGAGAGCACGGTGCGCCCGTGGGGCCGGTCATCGGCGAACTCGACCCACAGCACCCACGCGTCGCCGCGGTTCGCCTCCCGGCGTCCATCCTCCGTGTCCCGGAAGGAGAGGGCCCGGAAGCAGCCGAGCGTCGGCTCGCATCCCGACGCCGGTTCGTCGACATCGCCGCGGATCACGCGGTGGACGTCGCCCCAGGCGGCGTCCGGCTCGATGTCGTCGGCGCGCAGACCGGCGAAAGCCGAGTCCATGGCGAGGATCGCCCACGCCTCGTCGCCGATGCCGCGGGGCGTCTCGGTCGGACGGGCAACATCCCACGGCTCGGCCCAGAGGCCATTCGCCTCGGGCGCGTCGAGGTAGTGCAGTGCCCACTCCTTGAAGAGCACCCCGCCGCGGCTCTCGGCGCTGGCCGTGCGGTCCCACGCATCGAGGATCTCGACGGCCTGGGAGACGTCATCGCCTCCGTCGGAGCGGGCGGCACGGAGCAGGCGCAGGAGGTCGTCCATGACGCGTTCGGCCATCGGCATGCGCGCCGTGTGCTTCTTCCGGTTCAGCGCTTCGAGCGCGACGCGGTCGGTCCCGCCGATCAGCTCCAGCGACAGTTGGCTTCTCAGCCGCAGCCGGGGTTCGGGCAGATTCGCCGCTACCGTATCCCGATCGAGCGGCACGTTCAGGTTCGTGAAGTCCGGCGTGTCGTTGGCCTGCTGGACGTATCCACCCGGCGGGTTGAGGTAGAGCGGCAGGTCGTCCCACGGAACCAGCTCCGACCAGATGTCGCTGGTCCGGGTTGCGATCGCGGCCGTGTCTCCCGTCGCCGCATGTGGCAGCAGGGGGAGGCGGGCGTTGTAGTAGTGCGCGATGTTCCCGTCCGCATCGGCGTACGTGAAGTTCGAGCTCGGATGCGCCCGCATCCGCATGACGTCGAGCCACTCGTCGAGGC
>JAHHMJ010000567.1 GCA_018678395.1 Gemmatimonadota bacterium
ACGCCTCTCCTGGGGCGCCACCAGGCGGCCAATGCGGGTCTGGCGGTGCGGTTGCTCGAGTTGCTGCCCCCGCCGCTGCGCCCGTCCTCCGACGCCGTCCGCGAGGGTGTGGCCGGCGTCCGATGGCCCGGGCGAGACCAGCTCGAGGAGATCGGCGAGACGACCTGGCTGCTCGACGTCGCGCACAACATCGCGGGGATCGAGTCCCTGGTGTCGGTTCTCGACCGGCTGGAGCTCGCTCGACCCCGGGTGGCCCTCGTGGGCGTGCTCGGCGACAAGGAGTGGCGGCGGATGCTGCCCCCGCTCCTGTCGCGCGTCGATCGGGCCGTGCTGACCCAGCCGCCGTCGGCGCCCGAGGGACGGCGCTGGGACCCGCAGGCCGCCGCCGCGGCGGTCCAGGGGCTGGCTTCCGCCGGGGTGGAGGTCGTTGTCGACTTCGACGAGGCGCTCGGGCGTGTGGAGGCTCTCGCCCGTGGGGGGACGGCGGTCGTGACCGGGTCCTGCCACACCGTCGGAGACGCCCTGCGGGCGCTCCGCCGGGTCCCCTTCGAGGGGGGTGTCTGAGCGTGGTTCCGTGCGGCCCTCGCGGGGTCCGCTGCGGGGTCCCCCGCGCTCCGACGACCTGCTAGGTTGCAGGATGGCTTCCACGGACTTCTCCCGCCTGCCCGGATTCCGCGATTTCGTACCCGAGGACATGGGTGTCCGCACCCACCTCTTCGAGGCCTGGCGTCGCGTCGCAGGCCGGTACGGATTTCGCGAGTACGACGGTCCCCCGCTCGAGCCGCTCGAGCTGTACGTAGAGAAGAGCGGAGAGGAGATCGTCGGGCAGCTCTACGCCTTCACCGACCGCGGTGATCGTGCGGTCGCGATGCGCCCCGAGATGACGCCCTCGCTCGCCCGGATCCTGGGAGAGCGCAGCCGCGGCATGCCCAAGCCGATTCGCTGGTTCAGCGTGCCCCAGCTGTTCCGCTACGAGCGGCAGCAGCGGGGCCGGCTTCGGGAGCATTTTCAGTGGAATGTCGATATCGTCGGCGAGGCGGGCGTGGCGGCCGACGCCGAGGTGCTCGCGGTCGCACTCGACGGCCTGCGCGAGCTCGGTCTCGGGCCGGAGGACGTGCGCGCTCGCGTGTCCGATCGCCGTCTTCTCGCGGCCCTGATGCGGGCGGCCGGCGTGGCCGAGGATCGCCTTCTCGCGGCCTACTCGGTCGTCGACAAGATCGAGCGCGAGGGACGCGACAAGAGTCGTGAGCGGTTGCAGGCCGAGGCCGGTCTGGACGCCGCGGCGGCGGACGCCATCGTGGGGCTCTTCGACGCCCCCGGGCTGGACGCTGTTCGCGAGCGGTTCGGAGATCGCGAGGAGGTGGCCGAGGCGCTCGACCGGTTCTCCGAGTATCTCGAGACCCTCGACGCGCTCGGACTCGGGGCGTTCGTGGACTTCGATCTGACGATCGTTCGCGGTCTCGCGTACTACACGGGCATCGTCTTCGAAGTCTTCGATGCCCGAGGCGAACTCCGCGCCGTGTGCGGCGGCGGGCGCTACGATCGCCTGCTCGAGCTCGTCGGCGGCGAGCCGCTCCCCGCGGTCGGCTTCGGGATGGGCGACGTGGTGCTCACCGAACTGCTCCGGGACCTCGATCGCCTCCCCGACACCTCCCGGAGCGTCGACTGGTTCGTCGTCGTCATCGGGGACGAGCTTCGTCCGCGGGCGCTGGATGTGGCCCGTCGGCTCCGAGCCCGTGGCGAATCGGTGGCGTACGCGCTCCGACGCCAGGCGGTGCGCAAGCAGTTCAAGGCGGCCGAGAGCGAAGGCGCGCGACGCGTGCTCGTGCTGGCTCCCGACGAGGCCGCCCGCGGCGAGGCCGTGGTGCGCGACATGGAGAGCGGGCACGAGGAGACGGTGTCCCTCGCCACTTTCGTCGAGGGGTAGTCGTGGCGGGGGCGGACGGGACGGCGACGGGCGGCGACGAAGTAGCGAAGACCGGAGACCCGGCCGGCGCCGCGGCCCCCGACACCGCGGGCACCCGCGACGTGACCCGCCGGGCCGTCCGCAGGCTCGGTCTGCTCGAGTCCGTTCTCATCGTCGCCGCCGCCGTCTTCGCCCTCGCAGCCGGTGCGGTGACGGCCTTTCTGGTGAGCCAGCTCTCGGGGCTCCCCTTCCGTCCCGCGTGGATCGTCGCGAGCATCCTGTTCTTCGCAGTGCCTGCGGTCGGCGTGGCCGTACGCGGGCGCCGGGAAGACGCCGCAGTCCGGCGGCGTCTCGAATCGATGTCCCCCTCAGAATCCCCCGACTGACCATGTCCGACGACCGGAAACTGACTCCGCGGAGCGAGGACTTCGCGGCCTGGTACAACGAGATCGTCCAGCGCGCCGAACTGGCCGACCACTCGCCCGTGCGCGGGAGCATGGTCATCCGACCGTGGGGCTACGGGATCTGGGAGCGCATGCAGCGGGCTCTGGACGACATGTTCAAGGCCACGGGCCACGAGAACGCCTATTTCCCGCTCCTCATCCCGATGAGCTTCATCGAGAAGGAGAAGGACCACATCGCGGGCTTCAAGCCGGAGCTTGCGGTGGTCACGCATGCGGGGGGCAAGGAGCTCGAGGAGCCGCTCGTCGTGCGGCCGACCTCCGAGACCGTGATTCTCGAGATGTTCGGGAAGTGGGTGCAGTCCTACCGTGACCTCCCGCTTCTGATCAATCAGTGGGCGAACGTCATGCGCTGGGAGCTGCGCCCGAGGCTCTTCCTGCGCACGTCCGAGTTCCTCTGGCAGGAGGGGCACACCGCGCACGCGACGGCCGAGGAGGCTGAAGAGGAGACGCTGCGCATGCTCGGCGTCTACCGGGACTTCATGGAGAATTGGATCGGTATGCCGCCGATCACCGGGCTGAAGTCGGAGTCCGAGAGGTTCGCCGGGGCGGTGCGCACCTACGCGTGCGAGGCGCTGATGCAGGACAACAAGGCGCTGCAGGCCGGCACGTCGCACTTCCTGGGGCAGAACTTCTCGAAGGCCGCCGGCTTCACCTTCCAGAGCGAGGCCGGTGTCGAGGAGTACGCGTGGAGCACCTCCTGGGGTGTGTCCACGCGCATGGTCGGCGGGATGGTCATGACGCACGGCGACGACG
>JAHHMJ010000302.1 GCA_018678395.1 Gemmatimonadota bacterium
GGACGAGACCGGCTCCGGCTCCTCGGGCTTCAACGTGTCGGCACGCGGAGGCGGTGAGCTCTTCAACTTCTTCATCTCCGGAGAGAAGTCGGACGAGCAGGGCGTGTACGTGAACAACTTCTCGAACCGGATCGGTGGCCGAGCGAACTTCGGCTTCACGCCCAGCCAGCAGCTGAACTTCAACGTCAACGTGGGCTACGCGCGCAACCACGTGCGGATGCCGCTGTCGAACAACTCGTCGAACTCGATCCTGCGGAACGGCATGCGGGGTCGCGCCAACGCGCTGTACCAGTTCCAGGAGGGCTTCCGGAACTACGGGCCCACGCTGGCCAACGAGTGGAACACCCAGACTCGCGCGGAGCGCTACACCATCGGCGCGACGATCAACTATCAGCCGTTCAGCTGGTTCCAGAACCGTCTCATCATCGGTCTGGACAACAACAACCGCGAGATCACCGACTTCACGTCGCCCGAGTCGCAGACGGCGTCGATTTCGGGACCGCCGCGCGGGATCGGCTTCATCGACATCACGACGCCGACGAGCCACATCTGGACGCTCGACTACTCGGGTACGGTGTCGAACGCGATCTCCGAGACCCTCGGGTCGCAGTTCAGCGCCGGCGTTCAGCTCACCCGCACCACGATCGAGTCGTTCGGTGCCCAGGGTGAGGGACTGATCAGCGGCCAGCTCCGCCTCGTCGGATCGGCTGCGACCACCTTCGGTGACCAGGACTACCAGGAGCAGACGGCGCTCGGGTTCTACCTGCAGGAGCAGGTGGACTGGAACAACCGTCTCTTCGCCACGGTCGCCATCCGCGTGGACGACAACTCGGCGTTCGGTAAGGACTTCTCGCTGGTGACCTATCCGAAGGCCCAGCTGGCCTACGTGATCAGCGAAGAGGACTTCTTCGACTACGATTTCGTCGACGAGCTCAAGCTGCGTGGCGCGTGGGGTCAGGCGGGCAACCCGCCGGCACCCTTCGTGGCCGACCGGACCTACGGGCCGAGCGTGGCGGTCGACAACAACGTGACCGTCAATATCCTGCGGCCGGCTTCGTTCGGTAACCCGGACCTGAAGGCCGAGACGGGCTCGGAGATCGAGCTCGGCTTCGACGCCTCGATGTACAGCGGGCGCCTCGGGCTGGAGTTCACCTATTACAACCAGTCGACGCGCGACGCGCTGATCTCGGTGCCGGCTCCGCCGTCCACCGGGTTCGCGGGGAATTACTTCCTCAACGTGGGTGAGATCAAGAACACCGGGCTCGAGCTGCTCGTCACGGGTTCACCGATCTACCAGCGCAACTTCCAGTGGGACGCGACGCTCGCGCTGTCGACCAACAGCAACGAGCTGATCACCTGGGGTGACGCGCCGCTCGACCAGATCTCGTTCGGTTCGTTCTCGCAGGTTCAGAAGCACGTGCCCGGCTACCCGCTGGGTGGGTACTGGACGACGGACGTCGAGCGCGACGAGGCGGGTAACCCGATCCTCACCAACGGCAACGTGACGTTGGAGTCCGAGCGGGAGTACGTCGGACCGTCGCAGCCGACCCGTGAGATCGGATTCACCAACACGTTCACGATCTTCAACGATTTCCGCGTCTTCGCGAACCTGGACTACAAGGGTGGCAACTACCAGTGGTGCGCCATCTGCTCGATCCGGAACCGCTTCGACCGGAATACGCTGCTGGTGAACTCGCCGGATTCCGATCCGACCGAGGTTCTGGTGGCACGCAGCCGTCAGGACCATCGCTGGGTGAAGGAAGCCGACTTCATCAAGTTGCGTGAGCTGTCGCTCACGTATTCGCTCCCGGCCGAGCTCGTGAGCCAAGTTGGCGTCAACAACGCCGCCATCACGCTCTCCGGTCGAAACCTCTGGATGTGGACCAAGTACAAGTTCGACGACCAAGAGGGACTCGGTTCACCCGATCCCGAGGTCAACTTCAGCTCGAACGCGGCCTACAACCGGACCGACTACGCCTCCATCCCCATGCTGAGGCAGTTCGCCATCGGCATGCGGCTTTCGTTCTGAGGAGGCGGCAAGATGAGAACTATGAACCGATTCTTCACGCATAGCCTTCGGGCATTGACTGCCGGCCTCATTCTGGCCGTGGGCGCCTGCTCGTTCGACGAGGTGTTGACGGTCGAGAACCCGGACGAGTTGCTCGAGGACAACCTCAACAACCCGCGCTTCATCGACGTGCTCGTCGCGAGCGTGAAGGGTGATCTGGCCGAGGCCCTGGATGATCCGTTCATCTGGCGCGGCAGCATGTTCACCGACGAGACCCTCACGGGCATCAATTGGGAGGCGACCGCCCGGTTGAACGAGCGTATCGTGTCGTTCGATGAGGGTGACCCCGACCTGATGTTCACCGAGTTGAGCCGGGCGCGCAGCCAGGGCGACTCGGTGTCCGGGCGTCTCAAGAACCTGCTCGACAACCCGTCGAGCGACGCTCGCCTGGCGACCACGCTGGCCCACGCCGGCTACGCCTACATCTTCCTCGCGGACGCCATGTGCGAGGCGACGGTCAACTCGGAGTCGTCTCTGTACACGCCGACCGAGCTCTACGCGATCGCTGTGCAGCGCTTCGAGGAGGCGGTGCCGATCGCGCAGGCAGCCGGCGACAACGACGTGCTCAATCTGGCACGGGTCGGGCTGAGCCGCGCACACCTGAACCTGGGCAACTACGGGGACGTTCAGACGTTCGCGGCTCAGGTGCCGTCCGATTTCCGCTACTACGCGGAGTACTCCGAGGCCGATCCGGCGGTGGACAACACGGTTGCCGGACGGACTCAGGGCAGCAACCACTCGCTGTCCGTGCACCCGAAGTTCCTGGCCAGCCCGGAGAACTACGGAAGCACGACGTACGACATGACGGCCGATCTGACGGACCCCCGGGTCCAGCACGATCCCATGTTCCGGTTCGGGCACAACCAGCTCACCCGGATCTACACGCCGTTCGCGCCGCTGATGTGGTCGACCTATAACGGTCAGACCATCGCCGCCGGGGGTAACCCCTCGGATATGCGGACCGAGAACGACGGGGCCGACATCGCCTTCGCTTCGGGGCTCGAAGCGCAGCACAACATGATGGAGGCGATGCTGGGGCAGGGCGGCGGTGAGGCCGCGGTGCTCGGTTTCGTGAACGAGCGTCGGGCCTTCGGTAACCAGGCGGCGGTGACGCTGTCGGGAGCCGCGCTCGAGGACGAGCTGCGCGACCAGCGTGGCCGTGACCTCTACCTGGCGGGGTACCGCCTGGGCGACCTGCGTCGCTGGCTGCGCAACGGTGACGACCTCTTCCCCACGGGTCCGCATCCCGTGACCGAGTGGGGCAACTACGGAAACGCCACGTGCTTCCCGCTCCCGCTGGAGGAGTACGAGGGCAATCCGAATCTGGATGTCCCGGGCTGATTGAGCCCGCAGGTCGCGACCGCCTGGCGGTCGTGTGAAGCACCCGCGGGGGTGCGGCCCCGGCCGCACCCCCGCTTTCTTCATCGCAACGTCCGTGTCCCACACCTCGTCCATCCATCTCGTCCCCGGAGCTCTACAGACCATGCGTTTCCCCACCCCCTCCGCGTCTATCGGGACGCCCGGCGCCGCGAGCGCGAGGAAGCCCCGTGCGTCCTCGTGGGTCGTACTGGCCACGGCCGCCCTCGCGCTGTCCGCGGTCTCACCAGCGTCCCTCGCAGCGCAATCGGCCGACGCCCCTCGGCCCATGACGTTCCTCGACGTTCAGGAACTGAACCGACCCGGCTCGTGGACGCCCAGTCCGGACGGGGATTGGATGCTCTACACGATCAACGACCCCGATTGGCGTGAGGACCGGTCCCAGACGGATCTCTATCTGGTGTCGACCTCCGAGGGCCTCCCGTCGACCCGCCGCCTCACGTTCACGGACGCGGCCGACGAGGGTCGGCCCGCGTGGGCTCCGGGAGGCGACTGGTTCGTGTTCGCCTCGGACCGAGACGACGGGGCCGAGGGCTCCGGGGATCAGCTCTACATGATGCGCATCGACGGCGGTGAGGCGCGGCGCATCACCGACGCCGCAGAGGGTGTTCGAGACTTCGACTTCAGCCCGGACGGAATGTGGCTGGTGTTTCGCTCGGGCGACTCGGGGATGGAGCAGCTCCACGCGCTCGACGTGTCGGCGCTCGAATACGCCCTGCAGTCGGGCACCACGGTCGAGGCCGAGGCCGACGCCCTGACCGACGAGCCGGCGGGCATCGACAACTGGGAGTTCTCTCCGGACGGGGCGCGCGTCTATTTCAATCGCGCGGACCGCTTCCTCGATGACGAGAAGAAGCGTCTGGAGCTCGGATTCACCGTCGACATCCGGAATCCGGTAACCCCGATGTCGAACCTGCACGTACTCGATCTGGGCAGCGGGAACGCCGAGGCCCTCACCTCCGATCCGAGCGTGAGCGTCGACAACTTCGTCGTCTCGCCCGACGGTGCCTGGGTCGCGTTCCAGGGCGGCTCGGCCGAGCGCTACGAGCGCAACATCACGGCCACGGGCCTCTACCGCGACGTGTTTCTCATGGAGGTCGCGACCGGTACGATCGAGCGCCTCACGGACAACTACGAGGTGTCCGAGGGTGGGCTCACGTTCTCTCCGGACAGCCGGCTGTTGGCCTTCTCGGCGCCCGACGACATGACCCGCTACACGATGACCGAGAACCGCGTCTACGTGCGCGGGGTCGACGAGCGCGGCGCGCCTCTCCGCAAGCTGGGCTCGGACTTCGACGGTCGGGTCGGCGCCGACTTCTGGTCGGAGGATGGCGGCACGATCTACTTCACCACGGGCGTGAAGGTCACGACGCAGCTGCACGCGCTCGATGTCGCCTCGGGTGCCGTACGCCAGGTCACCGACGAGCGCGCGGCGATGCGCGTGTCCCGGGACGAGGACTCGGGGACGATCCTGATCGACTTCCAGGACCCGATGACGCCCCCAACAGTGTTCACGGTCGCGAGTCTCGACGACGTGACGAACCGTGACACCTGGGTGCAGCTCGTCGATGCCAATCCCCAGGTGGCGGACTTCGCACTCGGACGGGAGGTCGAGGTGGAGTGGACCTCGTCCGACGGTCGTCGGGTCGGGGGCGTGCTGAACTACCCCGCCGGGTACGAGCCCGGCACCCGCTATCCGCTGATCGTGGCCATCCACGGCGGTCCGGCCTCGGCCGACGTCCTGCGTTTCAACGGCGGCTACGGCTCGCAGGTGTACGCGGGCGCGGGCTACGCGGTGCTCAAGCCCAACTATCGGGGCTCAACGAACTACGGCAATTCCCACCGTACCGACATCGTCGGCGACTACTTCACGATGGGCTACGAGGACATCATCACCGGGGTGGACCACCTCATCGCCGAGGGCATCGTCGATCCCGACCGGATGGGCGCGCTCGGCTGGAGTGCGGGCGGGCACTGGTCGAACTGGATCCTGACCCAGACGGACCGCTTCAAGGCGATCAGCTCGGGGGCCGGGACCATGAACTGGATCAGCATGTACGCCCAGAGCGACGTGCAGCGGAACCGGCAGTTCTACGTCGGCGACGACTTCATGTACGAGAACTTCGAGCCCTACTGGGACCAGTCACCGCTCAAGTACATCGCCAACGCCGAGACCCCGACCATGATCCACGTGGTCGAGGGTGACCCGCGCGTGCCGAGCCCACAGTCGAAGGAGCTGCACATGGCGCTGAAGCGGCTGGGTGTGGACACCGAGCTCTTCCTCTATCCGGGCCAGAGCCATGGGATCCCCGACGCCCGCAACCGCCTGGTGAAGTCGGTGAGCGAGATGGCCTGGATGGACTACTACGTCCGTGGCATCGGCGAGAAGTTCGACTGGGAGATGGTCATCGAGACGCTCGAAGAGCCGGAGACCGATCCGGCCGTGGTGTCCGATGAGGATACCGCCCCGAGCCCGGGCGGATGAAAAAGCACGGGGCCTGCACCCGAAGGGTACGGGCCCCGTGCGCCTTTCGGCGGCAGCGGGTGCCGCGGGCGGCGACCGTCGTCCGTGGCCCTGCCGTCGTCCGTAGCCCTGCCGTCGTCCGTAGCCCTGCCGTCGTCACTGGCCTCGCGCGCAGTCCCGCACGAACTCCCGGGTCCCCGGGATCGGGCCGAACATTTCCTCCGACATCTCCAGGAGATCGGGATGTCGGGCGAAGATGCCTCGGAAGCGTTCGTCTTCGTCCATGTGCTTCCAGCGACCGAAGACATCCATCGCGCCGGCGCCCTTCGCTCCGAGGCGTGCCAGATAGCGGGGAAGCGCGCGCCACTCCCGCGGGTCGATCAATGCGCGGAGCGAGAGCTTGCTCCGCACCTCTGCGAGCGTGAGCGGCGCGTGGCGGAGGCCTTCGAACGAGCTCCCGCCCCCGAAATCCGCCACCTGGTCCAGAGTGCGATCGCTGAACTCCCCGTGGATCCGGATGCAGAGTTCCCTGCGATACGACTCGTCGGTGCGCCACGAATTGAAGCGGACGACGAACGGGTCGCTCTCTCCCGGATCGAGGGCTCGACGGGCCACGTCCGTCCAGTTCGCGACCAGGCGGTCCAGGTCCTGAAAGCCCGACAGCTTTTCGAGGATCTTGAGCCGGCTGGCGAAGAAGTTGAACGGATCGCGGAGTATCGCGAGGTCGACGCGGTGTCGGCTCCGGCCCAGGTACGTTTCACGATGCTCTGCGAACCCCGGGTCGTGCAGGGTCTCGAGCAGGAGCTGCTGCCCTTCTCTCAGCTTGGGTCGGCTGTCTTCGTACGAAACGAGCAGCAATCGCTTCGGTATCCGCCGCAACTGGTCCGGATCCAGATCCTCGGCGAGACCCTCGACCCGCGTTTCGTGGGCCGTGAGAAAGGGGTCGTGGTCACCGTGCTGGACGTCGTTGAGGTGACACCGGGGGCCTGAGGCATGCTGGTCGATGATCCAACGGATGACCGCGTGATTGCCGCTCCGCTGCAGACCGTAGACCCGGACCTCGACCTCGTTGACGATACCGTTGATGATGGCTTGGGCGTTGGCGGAGGGAGGGCCCCTCCCGGAGGGACTTCAGGTGGACCGCTGGCAGAGTAGGCCCGAGTGTGAAGGGCGGGCAAGCGGAGGCAACGGAAGGTTGCGTTCGTGGCGGAGCCCCGCCTAATCTCGCCGCTGCTTCCCGGATCGGTTCAGCCCTCCGCCCCCCCTGTGCCGCGAGACTCCCGACCGGCAAGGTCACCCGGGACCCGCGAGGCTTGGGAATCATTTGAACCAGCCAACATCGAACGGCAGTCCGAGGCCGCGCGCCGCGTCGCCCCGGCGCCAGCGGTTCGCCACCGCGCTGTGGGGCCTGCGACTCGCCTGGGCCGAGTGCAGGCTGCTCGTGGCCGGGTCGGGGGCCGTCATGGTGGTGCGGGGCGTACTGCCTGCCGTCCTGGCTCTGGTCCTGAAGGAGCTGGTCGATGCGGTCGTGGAAGCTCTGGCCGTGCCGGAGGCCGCCGCGACCGTCCCCGTATGGCTGGTGGCGATCTTCGTGCTGGCCCTGGTGGAGGGCATCACCTGGTTTCAGCAGCGCTACCTCGACCTTCGAC